>JARBUB010000003.1 GCA_029239905.1 Clostridia bacterium | reverse complement strand
TTCCTTCTCAATCAAAGGCTTACCAGCAATTAAATGTGCAGGTGAATTGAACATACCTGATGGAGAGGTTTTCTCCGCACCAGTTAAAGATTCAGTAAACGGCTATATTACCTACAATACACCAGCTGAATATCAAGGCTTTACTTATGAAAACATAAGACTAGAATTCAAGGATGGCAAGATCATTAAGGCTACTGCTAATGATACTGATAGAATAAACAAGGTATTTGATACAGACGACGGTGCAAGATATGTTGGTGAATTCGCTATCGGCGTTAATCCCTACATCACAAAGCCAATGAAAGACACATTGTTTGACGAAAAAATAATGGGCAGTATCCACTTCACTCCTGGAAATTCCTATGACGATTGCGACAATGGCAACAAGTCAGCTATCCATTGGGACTTGGTATTCATCCAAACACCAGTATACGGTGGTGGAGAAATCTGGTTTGATGATACGCTAATCAGAAAAGATGGAATGTTTGTGTTAGACTCATTAAAGGTATTAAATCCAGAGAATTTAAAGTAACTAAGCTGCAATTAAAGCACGGCAAATGCCGTGCTTTTTATTTCCTTATCCTCCAATTTCCCTCAAATACTTGATATCTATGGTACTTAGGTTTATAATTGAAAAAGTGGGTAAATATAATAATATGGTTTGTGTTACATTGCACACATAGGGAGGCCAAAATGGAGATTAAAAATATCAAAAAATTAAAGCTATATGGGTTTAACAATCTAACGAAGACATTGAGCTTCAATATGTATGACATATGTTATGCTAAAACAACTGAAGATTGCAAGGGTTATATTGAATACATTGATGAACAATATAATGCAGATAGATTGACAAATATACTTACAAGCGTTGCTAATATAATTGGTGCTAATATTCTAAACATTGCAAAGGAAGACTATGATCCGCAAGGGGCTAGTGTTACAATGCTTGTTGCTGAAGAGGGTGTTCATGAAGAAGTTGTCCATGACTCACATGATGCAGAAACGCCAGGACCAATACCAGATGCCGTTGTTGCACACCTTGACAAAAGTCATATTACAGTTCATACATACCCAGAAAGTCATCCAGATGATGGTATAAGCACATTTAGAGCTGATATAGATGTCTCTACCTGTGGAAGAATTTCTCCTCTTAAAGCATTGAATTATTTGATTCATAGCTTTGACTCAGATATTATGACCATCGATTATAGAGTTAGGGGCTTTACAAGAGACGTAAACGGTAAGAAGTTTTTCATAGATCATAAAATAAATTCTATACAAAATTATATCTCAACAGATATAAAAGACAGATTCCAAATGATAGACGTTAATGTATATCAAGATAACATATTCCATACTAAAATGATTCTTAAAGAATTCGATTTGGATAATTATCTATTTGGAATCACAAAGAAAGATCTTCTAGCCGGTGAAAAGAAGAAAATCAAGGCTAAGCTTAAGAAAGAAATGTCCGAAATATTCTACGGTAAGAATGTTACTAAAGTATAAATGTCAAAAAGCTCCTGATGTAAATCAGGAGCTTTCATTAGCTAATACACTATATGATTATGCAAATTATACCACCTTTTGAATCATTAACAACTTTGTTAAGAGTCAACTGGAGTTTACCTTGTATATCTTCCGGCATCTTATAAAGTTTGCCTTGCAGCTCTTCTTTTACCATATCATACAATGACTTACCAAACATATTAGAGTTCCAAATCTTTTCTGGATCACTTTCAAATTCATTCATAAAATAAGTTACGAACTCTTCACTTTGCTTTTCGGTACCAATCAGCGGTGATATTTCTGTTTCAATATCTGCCCTTATTATATGGAGTGATGGAGCACTAGCCCTTAATTTTACACCAAATTTATTTCCTTGTTTTGTTATTTCCGGCTGTTCCAATCTGATTTCTTCAACCGATGGAGCTACCATACCATAGCCATACTCTTTAACATCTCTCAAAGCATCCTTAACCTTATCATATTCACGCTTTGCTTGTGATAAATCTTTTACTAAAGTGATAAGCTGATAATCGCCATCTAAGCTATAGCCTGATACCTCACCTAATACTCTGTAGAACAAGCCTTGCTTAAGATCAAGGTCAACGTTTACTACACCTTCGCCTAAGCGCATATCGCCAATAGATACATTATCAAGATTATCTAATTCTCTAATATTTGCTATGGTTGTGTCTATGTCTCTTAGTCTATACACATCACTAATATTTGTTCTGATACCATTTACCATATCTGTTTTGAGCCAGTGATCCAACTCCAATGAATCAAACCATCTTGGTAGATGGAAATTGATTTCTCTTACAGGGAATTCGAATAATACCTTTTCAAGTATTGCATCTAAGTCTTCCATCTGCATTCTTTGACAGTCTACAATCACTACTGGTGTACCATATTTTGTTTCTAATGCTTCACGCAGCTCGATAGTCTCTTGAGCTGTTGGCTTTGAGGAGTTCAATACGATAATAAAAGGTTTCTCTAATTCCTTTAGCTCTCTTACAACTCTTTCTTCAGCTTCAATATAACTTCTTCTTGGGAGTTCAGTTATTGAGCCGTCAGTAGTAACTACAAGTCCTATAGTTGAGTGATCAGCTATAACCTTTCTTGTACCTATCTCTGCAGCTTCTTCAAATGGTATTTGATTTTCAAACCATGGAGTATTAACCAATCTCGCAGAATTATTTTCAAGATGGCCCATAGCTCCCTCTATCAGATAACCAACACAGTCAATCATTCTTACCTTAAACGTAGCATTTGCTCTTAAGGTTAGTTCTATGGCTTCGTTAGGCACAAACTTTGGCTCTGTTGTCATTATAGTCTTTCCATTCGCACTTTGGGGTAATTCATCTTTGGCTCTCTCGCGTTTAAATTCATTCTCTATGTTTGGGAGAACCAGTAATTCCATAAATCTTTTGATGAAGGTTGATTTGCCGGTTCTAACAGGCCCTACCACACCTATGTAAATACTACCGTCAGTTCTCTCGGCTATATCTCGATAAACATCGAATCCTTCCACTTGCTCTACCTCCTTAAAAATATACTTCCAACTTATATGTATTAGCAATATATATATATGTAATCAAACAAAGATTATTACAAAAAAATACAGTACAAAGCATTATCCTTTGTACTGTATATAGTGTAAATCAAAGTATTTTTCGATTTTTGCGCAACCCTTTTGTTATCTGCAGTCTCATTGCTTATGTTACCACTCTACGCCGTAAATTCCATCTATATCCTCTGACTCATGAGTTTTTGCCCTCATCATCAAGTTTATTACTGAATTTTTAACATCTGCCTTGTTATAAAGCACATTATATATTTCCTGAGTAATTGGCATCTCCACGCCCATTTTAGTGGCTAGGTCAAAGGCTGACTTCGTTGTCCGAATACCTTCTACAACCATGCTTGTTCCACCAAGAATCTCCTCAAGGGATTTCCCTTCGCCTATGGCAATCCCTGCCCTACGATTTCTACTATGCATACTTGTACAAGTAACTATTAAGTCTCCTATACCGGACAGACCTGCAAAAGTGAGTTTATTTGCTCCTAAGGATTCTCCAAGTCTTGATATTTCAACAATTCCTCTTGTCATAAGTGCAGCCTTGGTGTTGTCTCCAAAGCCCAAACCATCAATTACACCAGCCCCGATAGCAATAATGTTTTTCAAAGCTCCGCCAAGTTCCACACCTATCATATCTGGATTTGTATAGACTCTAAATTTAGGAGTCATAAATACGTCCTGTATGTATTCCGCTGTCTTACGCTCTCTCGCTGTAGCTACGATAGCTGTAGGGATGTCCTTCGCTACTTCCTCTGCATGACAAGGTCCAGACAATACAACCGCTTTGTTATTCGGTAATATTTCTTCAATTATTTGAGACATTCTCATTAAAGTATCGTTTTCTATTCCCTTTGCTAAGTTAACGATTATTTTATTATTGTTAACATAGGGTTTCATTGTGTTTACTGTCTCTCTTACAGCGTGAGACGGTGTTGCAATAACCAATATATCACTGTCCTTGCAGCAATATTCTAAATCACTTGATATGTCAATATTGCTAGGCAAAACTACACCCGGCAAATATGGAATGTTCTCTTTCGTTTCCTTTATTTGCTTGCATAGCTCTTCTCTTCTAACCCACTGCTTTACGTGACAGCCTTTTTTTGCAAGCATGACGGCAATAGCTGTTCCCCAGCTTCCTGCGCCGATTATCGATACGTTATACATTAGTTCCCTCCTAAACTGCTTTTGTTTTATTTCCAATCTTTGATTCTGTACCCTTTATTAATCTAACTATATTCTTTCTATGTTTAAAAATAGCTATTAAAGCAAGTATTAAGCTAAAAGCGACATACTCTGTGCTTTGCTTAAAAGCAATCATTGCAATTGGAAAAATCACCATTCCTGTGATGGATGCCAAAGAAACATATTTTGTTATCATTAACACGGCTACTCCCACTGCAAATACAATCAAAACTAGAAGAGGGTTTATCGCAAGCATTGACCCTATGGTTGTTGCAACTCCCTTTCCACCTTTGAATCCAAGTGTAATAGGCCAATTATGCCCAATTACAACGAATAAGCCGGCAAGAAGCGCACCATTGCTGCCTACTAAATACCGTCCTATTAATACAGCTATTATCCCTTTTAGGGCATCACCTAGAAAAGTAAGTGCTGCCGCTTTTGCACCAAGTACCCTTAGAACGTTAGTTGCTCCTGCATTGCCGCTCCCATGCTTTCTGATATCAATATGTGCCGAACGCATAGACACTATGTAAGAGGTTGCAAAATTTCCTAGAAAATAAGCTATCACACTCACCAATACATACTTGAATATTATTGTTGAATCCATGGCTATCCTCCTAATCTCTTTTTCTAATTAAGAATCTAATAGGCGTTCCCTCAAATCCAAAGGATTTTCGGAGTTGGTTTTCTAAATATCTTTGGTAGGAGAAATGCAGTATTTCAGGATCATTTACAAACAATGCAAATGTCGGTGGTTTAACCGATACTTGTGTTGTATATAGTATCTTAAGTCTTCTGCCCCCTGATATTGCAGGCTGATTCATTAGTACTGCTTCATTTATAATATCATTAACCATTCCTGTAGAAATTCTCAGAGCGTGCTGGTTAGATACACTCTTTATCAGGTCAAACAGCTTTGTAACTCTTTGCCCTGTTAGAGCGGATATAAATATCGTTGGTGCATATGCCATAAAAGGCAGTTCTCTTCTAATATCTTCAATGAATCTATTCATGGTCTTTTCATCTTTTTCTACAAGGTCCCATTTATTTACTACAATAATGGCTGCCCTTCCTTGTTCATTAACAAAGCCGGCAATCTTTGTGTCTTGCTCTGTAACGCCTTCCTCTGCATCAATTAAAATGAGGCAAACATCTGACCGTTCGATAGCTGTCAGAGATCTAACTACACTATAATGTTCAATGTTCTCAAATATCTTCTTTCTCTTACGCATTCCTGCCGTATCTATAAACACATACTTATCCTCGCCAAACTCAAAAGGAGTATCAATAGCGTCTCTAGTTGTACCAGCAACATCACTTACAATTACTCTTTCTTCACCTATAATTTTATTAATCAAGGATGATTTCCCTACATTAGGCTTACCAACAATAGCTACCTTTGTAGTGAATTCATCATAGTCTTCTTCATCTGACTCTGGGAACCCAGCTAATATCTCATCAAGCATATCCCCTAGTCCTAATTGTTGAGCAGCTGAAATTCCAATGGGTTCACCCAATCCTAGGTTATAGAATTCATATACATTATCCTTAAATTTCGGCGCATCAATTTTATTTACCACGAGAATAATCTTCTTTTTGGACTTGCGAAGCATAGTAGCTACTTCTTGATCCGCAGGAGTTATACCCTCTTGACCATCAACGATAAAAATTATTACTTGTGCCATTTCAATAGCTATTTCTGCCTGTCTTCTCATCTGGACCATAATAACATCCTCACTGTAGGGTTCAATACCCCCTGTATCAATGAGTGTAAACTTTTTGTCCAACCATTCTACTTCTGTATAAATACGATCTCTTGTTACTCCCGGTGTATCCTCTACGATTGAAATTCTTCTACCTGCCATTTTATTGAATAATGTGGACTTGCCAACATTAGGTCTACCTACAATTGCTGCTACTGGCTTTGCCATTATAAAACCTCCAATTTAACTTTTCTTATGTATCTTTATATGTGTTGCAAAATACTAATTAAGATGTATTTTTCGCATCATATGAACCAAGGAAAATATTTTGCACATTTTGACTTCATGCAAAACATATATTATTTAATTATATTCAGTATCTTTTCAATTAAGTCGCTGCCATCCTGCATACAGACAGACATTTTGATTTCCAGCTGTTTTTCGATGTCAATTATCGTCAGATCATCTAAAAACACTTCTTCGTCTTTTCGAAGCATACTGTCAGGTATTAAGAAAATGTTTTCAGTCCCTGCCTCGATTTTACCTTTCATTTGTGCTATGATATCCTGTCCGGTTGTTAGCCCCGACACCTTCACACTATGCCCAAAGAAATCATTGGAAATTGCAACTGCTTCGATACTCATTGCTGGTACTCTTGCCTTTATACCTTCTACAGCTTCCTGTATGATAGGATATGCATAGCTGCCAGTTATTATATAAAGTTTTTTGTTTGCTACGTTATAATCCTTATTCTCTAATAGTTCTAAGGAGTTCGTAATTTCGTCTCTAAACAAGGTAATCAAGCCCACACCATTATCCAGCTGTTTAAAGTCCTCATATGTATCATAATCAGGCAGTTCCTTTTCTGCAATTAGATAAAACTCATCTGATAAGAATCCAAATCTAGTATCCATCTTAGCATAGAATTCCTTCTGGAGTATTTCTACCTGATTTATTATCTCTTCTGCCTTCTCCTTTGAAACTTCCTTTAAATCATATAGCCCCTCTCTGTACTTTGTAAGACCTATGGGCACAATAGCCGCTGTGCTGAGTGAAGGATACATTTTTGATAAATCACGCAGTGTTCTCTCTAACTCAACTCCGTCATTTACGCCGGGACAAAGTACGATTTGTGCTTTAACTTCAATTTCGTTCTCTGTCAGAAGCTTGAGATAATCCATTATTTTTACAGCGTTCTTGTTGTTCAGCATTTGAGCACGGAGTTCAGGGTTTGTAGTATGTACAGAGACATTAATAGGACTAATCCTATATCTTATGATCTTATCTATTTCTGATTGCTTCATATTCGTCAAGGTTATGAAATTTCCCATTAAAAACGATAATCTAGTATCATCATCCTTAAAATACAAGGTTTCCCTCATACCCTTTGGCATTTGGTCAATAAAACAGAATATGCATTTGTTATGACAAGACTTTGGATTATCTATAATACCATCAAATATGATTCCCAAATCATCGTCATATTCCTTTTCAATTTCAAACTCCCAGATTTGTCCGTCAGGCTTCCTGATTTCTAGCTCCAAATATTCATCTGTTATAAGGTATTTGTATTCTATTATATCTAATACACTTGCACCATTTATTGATACAAGCTTATCACCTTTTTCTATTTCTAATTCCTCAGCTATGCTTCCCGGAAGCACATCTTTTATATGTACTTCATTTATTTTCAATCTGACTTCCTCCTGTACTATTTTCCCAATTTAAATCATATTATAACAAGATTTTAATGAGGTTTTTTTGCACTATTGCAAAAAAACTACCCGAGCGTTTCAACGAGGCGGGGGATATATGCCCACTGCCATATACGAAATTGGAACCCACCACTTATAGAAGTGGGGGACATCTTTTTGCCTCGTTATATTATATCACATTTATTACCTGGTCATTAATAAATTTCAATTTTTATATCTATTATGTATAAAAGCAGCCGCAAATTCCCCTTTTTTTTGAATCTAGCTACACCGTTCCATGACACCAAAAGATATATCCGTATCAGGCTCTAAAAATTAGGGATTTGGTTTTCTAAATGATTTTGTAATATAATAATGATATATCTAAATTGAAGCATTGAGGTGAGATTATGAAAGCTTTGTTTACTTATAACTATGGCACTGAGAAAATGAATGCTATAAAGGAACTAGGGTATGAACTCATTTACGTTGATGAGCATGTTGTCTCTAATACTGGGGATATTTCTGATATTGATGTACTTGTCTGTTATAACCCTTTCGAGAAACTAGATATCTCCAAGTTGAAACAGCTGAAATGGATTCAACTTTCGAGTATTGGTATCGATCAGGTGCCAAAGGATAAGGTGAAAGAACACGATATTCTGGTAACAAACAATCGTTCTGGCTATTCCATCCCTATGGGTGAATGGATCGTTATGAAAATACTTGAACTGCTAAAAAACAGTAAGAGCTTATACCAAAAGCAAAGCGAAAGAAAATGGCAGATGGATACATCATTATTAGAGTTATATAATAAGACTGTATGTTTTGTGGGTACTGGAAGTATTGCTTCAGAGGCTGCCAAAAGACTACAGGGCTTTGATGTAAATATAATTGGTATCAATACAACAGGTAAGAGTATAACGCATTTTAACAGCTGCTATAAAATGACTGAGCTAAATCAGGCATTAGCACAATCAGATGTTGTTATACTTTCTATACCGTCAACAGAAGCAACCTATCACTTAATTAATGAAGCTACCCTAAGTCATTTTAAAAAGGGGGCCTGCTTAATTAATATCTCAAGAGGCAGTGTTATAAAAGAATCTGCTCTGATTGAAGCACTTGGCTTAGGCAACCTCAGAGGTGCTGCTCTAGACGTATTTGAAGAAGAACCACTTCCTCCTGATAGTGCCCTCTGGAATCTGGATAATATAATCATTACGCCTCATAATTCTTGGATATCCGAGATGAGAAACGAAAGAAGATTTGATATTATCTATAATAACCTAAAAAGATATATTGCAGGTGAGAAGTTGGCAAATGTAATAGAAATAGAAAAAGGCTATTAAAGCCTTTTTCTATTTCTATTCCTCTTCATTTAACATTCCATATTTCTTTAATTTGTGCTGTAAGGTTTGGCGTTTGATTCCTAGCTTTTCAGCACTTTTTGATATGTTTCTGTCGCAACTTGTCATTGCTTCACTAATTAAGCTTCTCTCAATCTGCTCTAATATATCATCCAAGGATTTGCTTTCCTCCATTTTGATGCTGTATGTGTTCTGGATATTTGAAAACATTTTATGATATATTTCATAAGAAAAATGCTCTGGCTTAATAATGTGTTCATTGTTTACCATGTTCATTGCACTTTCTATTAAATTCTCCAACTCTCTTACGTTCCCTGGCCAATCATGATGTAAAAATGCTTCTTTTACATCATTTGCCAAATACCAAATATCCTTTTTCAGCCTGACATTATATTTCTTGATAAAGTGGTCTACTAGGGCTGGTATATCTTTCTTGCGCTCGCGTAGAGGCGGTATGTGCAGGGCAATAACATTTAATCTATAGTAAAGATCCTTACGTAAAAGCCCTTTGTTCACCAACTCTTGTGGATCTTCATTGGTAGTTGCAATTATTCTCGTATCTAGAGGTATTTCATTTAATCCGCCTACTCTTCTTACATAGCCTTCCTGCAATACACGTAAAAGCTTTGCTTGAAGAGGCAATCCCATGGAATTGATTTCATCCAGCAATAATGTGCCGCCGCTAGCTTGCTCAAACAACCCCGGTCTGTTAATTGCTCCAGTAAAGCTGCCTTTTACAGTACCAAATAATATCCCTTCTAATAAGGTTTCGGGTAGTGCTGCACAGTTCTGTGCAATAAACGGCTTATCGCTCCTGATGCTTTCATTGTGTATGCTCTGCGCAAAAAGCTCCTTGCCAGTTCCTGTTTCTCCGTATATTAGTACAGTAGAAGCTGAATTAGCTGCTTTTTTACCTATGCTGATACTTGCCTGAAATTTCTCATCCTCGCCCATAAGACTCTTGAATGTATAGCCCTTCAATTTATCGTCTTCTAATTCCTTTGTTGCAAGTTCATGCTGCAAATACTCAACTCTTTTGGATAACTCTTGTTCCTTGGTAATATCTTTGGCTATTTCCAAAGCCCCATATTTGGATGCCGTAATCTTTACTGGTATTGTGCTGTTTATCGTTTTTATCTGCTTTCCGTGTTTATTTAGATAAGTCTGCCTTGTATTATAAATGGGCTTTCTAGAATTCAAAACCCTATATAAAGTACTGGTTTCAGCTGTTAAGCTAGGAAATATATCTAAAAGCTTCTTTCCTACTACGTCATTGATTTGAAGACCTTCCATATCCCCTAAGGCTTGGTTGTATATGACGGTAGTGCCTTTGTCATCTATGACGTGAATACCAACATCTATATTCTGTATTATGGTTTCTATGATTGATTTATAAATCAAATTCATTGTCATCTTCTGCACCCCGCAATTCTTTTAGTAAAAGTGGCTGATATATATAACAAAATTAATATAGGTAGATGCATTATCACATCTACCTATATTATAACAATGTTTATTATCTTTTTAAATGTAATTATTAAGCGTGCTTATTTATCATTTCTTCAAAGCTTTGCTTTGGTCTAGCGCCTACCAATTCTTCAACCTTGCCGCCATTCTTAAATAGATATACAGTTGGTATACTCAAAATTTGATATTTCCCAGATATTTCAGGGTTTTCATCTACATTTAACTTTACTACCTTAACCTTCCCTGCATACTGTTCCGCTAGTTGGTCTATTACAGGAGTCAACATTCTGCAAGGTCCGCACCAAGCTGCCCAGAAATCAACCAATACAGGAATATCGGACTTTAATACCTCGTTTTCAAAATTGTTTGAAGTTACTGCTGTTACATTACTCATTTTCATTCTCCTTTACTTACTCGTCTTTATTTATGATACCTGTAATTGCTGGTTTGTACTTCTTCATGCCTTGCAGCTTACCTTCTTTTAACTTGATTATCAAATATATCATAGCCGCTGCGAGAATACCTATTACAGCTCCAAAGCCTTGTGCTGATCTATCCTCTATGCCTAAGGCCAACATGCCATAGTATCCAGCAAAAATACCTACTATTAGTGTTATTAAAGGAATTACATACATTAACATTACTGCTGAGAGAAAATCTACAGTTTCTAAGTCTACCTCAACAAAGTCTCCGGTTTTAGCCCCCACATTATTCTCAGCATCCAAAACCAAAGTCAGTTGATTTTTACTTACTTGACAAGCCCCACAGTCACCGCAGGCAGTGTGTCTTTGCATTTTGATTTTTGCTTTGTCCCCTTCTAACCCTACTACTATCCCTGTTTGTTTCATAGTATTCTCCCTATCTATCTAACATATTTCACGATGGTGTCAATTACACTCTTAACATTAGCGTCTACCTCAGAATGTTGTATGGAGGCTTTTAATCCACTCTGCATACATTCCGTGATATATTTCTCTATCATAATCCCCCCGACCTTATTGATAGCAGATCTTATAGCAGAAATTTGCACCATAACATCAGTACAGCACTTTTCCTCTTCTATCATTCTTTGAATGCCTTTTACTTGGCCTTCAATTTTTTTTAGCCTGCTTAGAAGTTCATCTCGAGTTATTTGATTTTCTTCCATGGCCAATCCTCCCATACCCCCCAGTGGTATCTATAATCTAATTATATAACTTTATATATCTTTGTCAATATTTTATGCTTCACATAATACGTCTATTTTTTATCAATATAATATTATTTTAATCCTAATAGGTCTCTCACAACTGCCGAAGCAAGTGTCAATCCAAAGGCAGAAGGTACAAAGGAAATGCTTCCAGGAATTTGTCTCCTATGATTGCACTTTGCAAGATCTTTATTGCTGCAAACACAATTGTTCTTGCAGTTTTTCTCTGTTTCAATCGGTGTTACCGGCTGTTCAGTAGAAAAAACTACCTTTAGTTTTTTGATCCCTTTCTTTTTGAGTTCTTGCCTAATAACTCTCGCTAGTGGACACATTGAAGTTTTGTGTATGTCAGTAATCTCTATCTTCGTAGTGTCAAATTTATTGCCAGCTCCCATACAGCTTATAACTGGAATATTCATTTGCTGACTTCTAATAATCAAATCAAGCTTTGCTGTTACCATATCAATTGCATCAACAACATAATCAAGATCTGATGTTAAAAGCATTTCTGCGTTTTTTTCGCTGTACTCCTCTTTAAAAGTAATAACATTAATTTTAGGATTTATCTCTAATAATCTTTCCTTCATCATGTCTACCTTTGATTTCCCAACCGTCTTTCTGGTAGCATGAATCTGTCTATTTAAGTTTGTTAAACATATGTCGTCATAATCGATAAGAACAAGATTTCCTACACCTGCTCTGCACAAAGCTTCAGCAGTATATGAGCCAACACCACCTATGCCAAATATGGCAACTTTGCTATTATTTAACTTGTCCACGCCATCTTTACCTATTAATAGTTCTGTTCTAGAATACCAATCCATTTTAACCTCCAAAAAGTCCTGCCATAAAGTTAGTACAGCAGGACTTTATTCTACATTTTTAGTTTTTGCATAACTTTTAAATTTAATTCGTCTCAAAATATTTCAGAAGTATCGTCTTTCAGAAAACGATACTTCTGAACCAATTAATTTTTTGTCGCGATTTTAAGCTCTTCTAATTGCTTTGCATCAGCAGGAGAAGGCGCATTTGTCATTAAGCAGCTTGCTGTTTGCGTCTTAGGGAAGGCAACAACATCTTTTATGTTGTCTGTTCCGGTAAGCAGCATTACCAATCTATCAAGTCCGAAAGCCAAACCGCCATGTGGAGGTGTGCCATACTTGAATGCTTCAAGTAAGAAGCCGAATTTTGACCATGCTTGCTCATTGGTGAAGCCCAGTAATCCAAACATTTTCTCTTGCAATTGCTGATTATGAATTCTTATACTGCCTCCACCTATTTCGTAGCCGTTAAGAACAACGTCATATGCTTTTGCTCTCGCTTCTGCAGGATTTGTATCCAACAGTGGAATATCTTCTTCCATTGGACTTGTGAATGGGTGGTGCTTTGCAACATATCTATTTTCTTCCTCATCATAATCAAACAATGGGAACTCTGTTACCCAAAGGAAGTTAAATTTGCTTTCATCGATTAAACCAAATCTTCTAGCTACTTCAAGTCGCAACTGTCCTAGAGCATCATAGGTTACATTTGCCGCATCAGCAACTATAAAAATGATATCTCCAACCTCCGCCTGCATTCTGTCAAGGATAGCACTCATTTCTTCATCTTTTAGAAATTTTGCTATAGGTGATTTTATGCCTTCTTCAGTTACATTGATCCATGCCAAGCCCTTAGCTTTGTACACTTTAACATATTCACCAAGACTGTCAATTTCTTTACGACTAATCTTTGCGCCTACACCCTTTGCATTGATTGCCTTTACAAGACCTTTGTTTGCTAATGCATCCGCAAAGACTTTGAATTCAACATTCGCAACAAGATCACCAAGATCCTTAAATTCTAATCCAAAACGAGTATCTGGCTTATCTGAACCAAATCTCTCCATTGCTTCTTTATAAGTTAATCTGTCAAATTCTTTTGGAATTTCCACGCCTAATATTTCTTTAAATACCTTATGAAGCAAGCCTTCATTTACCTTCATTACATCGTCCTCATCAACAAAGGACAATTCCATATCAATTTGAGTAAATTCAGGTTGTCTATCAGCTCTTAAATCCTCATCTCTGAAGCATTTAACTATCTGGAAGTACTTATCAAAGCCAGAAACCATCAATATTTGCTTAAACAATTGCGGTGATTGCGGCAATGCAAAGAAATTCCCTGGTTGAACTCTGCTAGGTACAAGATAATCTCTTGCGCCTTCAGGAGTTGTCTTAGTAAGCATTGGAGTTTCTACTTCTATAAATCCCTTCTCATCCATATAGTCTCTAACTACCTTAGCAGTCTTGTGTCTCATAAAGAAAATCTTCTGCATGGAAGGCTTTCTGAGATCCAGATATCTGTACTTCAGTCTTAAGGCCTCTGACTCTTTGGCATCATCTTCAATGTAAATTGGAGGTGTTTCAGCCTTACTGATGATCTGCATGCCGCTTACAACGATTTCAATGCTGCCAGTGCTGATCTTTGTATTAACCGCACCGCCTCTTTTTGAAACTTCACCTATGATTTCTAATACAAATTCGCCTCTTACCTTAGCCGCTTCATTAAACAGATCTTCTGTTGCATCCCTGTTAATAACCGCCTGCACAATGCCAGTTCTATCTCTTAAATCAATAAACTTCAAACTGCCCAAATCTCTGCTTTTTTGTACCCATCCATAAACTGTAACCTTTTGTCCTATATTACTTTCGTTTAGCTCACCGCACATATGCGATCTATTAAATTTACCCATTTACTTCGCCCCCTGTTGTATATTTTTCATGTATTCCAGCAATTGATTAAGCTGTATTTCTTCTTCACTGCCGTTTTCCATATTCTTAACTTTAATTTTATTATTGTTTATTTCATCTTCACCGATTACTGTGATATATCTCGCATTCATTTTATTGGCATACTTCATTTGTGCTTTTAAGCTTCTGCCCGCATAATCCTTATCGCATTTAATATTATTATCTCTTAATTTGTGGATCAGCTTAATTGACTCTTTCACTCCTGCGTCCCCAAGACCTATGATAAATAAGTCCATAGATGGTGGAATTGGCAACTCAATCCCTGCCTTTTCAAGAACGATAAGAAGTCTCTCTATACCCATTCCAAAGCCTACGCCAGGTGTGCTAGGACCGTCGATTTGTTCTATAAGTCCATCATAGCGTCCGCCTCCGCATACTGTACCCTGAGCACCTATGGTGTCAGTTACAATTTCAAAGGCTGTTTTTGTATAGTAATCCAAACCTCTAACAATTCTTGGGTCGACTGTATATTCAAGACCTATTATGTCTAGAGATACCTTAAGTTGTTCGAAATGCTCGCTGCATTCTTCACAGATATGATCTAATATCAATGGTACTTCAGTAATTTGCTGCTGGCATCTGTCTTCCTTGCAATCTATTATTCTTAAAGGATTTTTATTGAATCTATCCTGACAGGTTTCACATAAATTGTTAAGCTTAGGACTCAAATAATCCTTCAGCTTTTTATTATATTCCACCCTGCATTTTGGACATCCTATGCTGTTTATTTTAAGCTGCAAGCTACTTACACCCAATCTCTTGTAAACAGTCATTGCTAAATTGATTATTTCTGCATCAATAGAAGGGTCACTGGATCCAAAGGCTTCTATACCAAATTGGTGATGTTCTCTAAGACGCCCTGATTGTGGCTTTTCATATCTAAAGCAAGGGGTGAAATAAAACAACTTTGTTGGCTGCGGTTCATTGAACAACCCATTTTCGATAAATGCTCTTACCGCTGTTGCCGTACCTTCTGGCTTAAGTGTGAGGCTTCTATTTGCCTTATCTTCAAAGGTGTACATTTCTTTTTGCACTACGTCAGTTGTTTCTCCTACACCCCTATGAAACAATTCTGTATGTTCAAAGGCTGGTGTCCTGATTTCCCTGTATCCATTTAATGCGCATATTTCCCTCATTAGGGCTTCTACATATTGCCACTTATAGACCTGTGCAGGGGTAATATCTTCAGTACCCTTTGGTCTCTTGATCTGCATGTTAATCCCTCCAATTAAATTTAAATAGTCTTAAAAATATAAAAACCCCCGCCTCTGACGTAATCGTCAGGGACGAGAGTAATTCCCGTGGTGCCACCCTGCTTGTAAAAACAAACTCAAATCCTTAACGCGGATATACGTGCTGTCATTATAAACAGCTGTGCTCCTAGGTGTCTTCGGATGACTTTCTTAAGGAATGCTTACAGTCAAGGCATTTCCATCTCTGTTAAGAAGTTTCATACTACTCTTCCCAATCAATGCACTAATTTGAATATTAATCCTAGTTTCATATATTATAATACTGTTAATATGCGGTGTCAACTAGGATATTCAATATTTTATAAAATTGTTGAAAATATTTGCTGTCATTATCAATAACTATTTATAAAGCTCTTCAAGCAGCTTAAGCTTTTTATTTATCTGCTCATCAATTCTAGATATATAAAGCTTAATATCTTTGATGTTAGCTTGACGTTCAATCCTATTTTCATCAGTATATACTGTTTTTGTAATAGCATCTGCTCCAAAAGCAATATTTGTCTGCTTCTCTTCGATAATTTGTATATTATATATGCATTCATACCCTGCTTTGCTATAACCAATATTCTCAAGGTTCTCAACCATATTTTTTTGTCTATATAAATAATATGGGTGTAAATCATGCTTATTTGCAAATTCAACTGTAAGCTTCATCATTTCTGAGGTATTACCTGAATTAGAAACAATATCTAAATTCTCGTTGATGATTGATGCCCTTTTGATTGCCATGGTATGTACAGTAAGGCTTTCAGGCTGCAGCTTCTCTATCGCATGTAGTGTTCTCTCTAAGTGCTCTATACCTTCTCCTGGCAGTCCTAAAATGATATCCATATTAATGTTGTCGAACCCTAGCTTCCGCGCTAATTCAAAGCTTTTTACTGTTTCTTCTGCACTGTGAGCCCTTCCAATTGCTTTTAAGGTTTCATCATTCATAGTCTGTGGGTTTATGCTGATTCTAGTGACTCCGCCTTGCTTAAGTACTTTTAGCTTACCTTCAGTAATGGTATCTGGGCGTCCAGCTTCACAGGTGAACTCAACCAAATCTTCTCCAAACAACGAGTAAGCCTTAGCCAACAGTCTTTCAAGCTGTTCCTCATTTAAAGATGTGGGTGTACCTCCACCGATATACATAGTCTGTACCTTCAGGTTGTATTTATTCATAAATACATGTGTTTGCTCCATTTCATATATCAAAGCATCTAAGTAACCTTCTACGAGTCCTCCGCAGGTTTTTAATGAATTGGAGGTAAAAGAACAATAATGACATCTTGTTGGACAGAAAGGTATTCCTATGTATATGCTTACTGTTTTGGTGTCTAAGGGATAGATAAAGCTTCTCTCTCTTTGTGCTATATCAACAGCCAGCTTTGCCTTTTCTATAGATACCAAATAATTTTCCGGCATAAATGATTCAATATACTCATCATTAAAGCCCTTGTCCATTAGCTCATGGACTATTTTTATTGGCCTTATACCCGTCAGAATTCCCCAAGGATAAGTCTTCCCAAGATGCAAGGATAATAGTTTATACATGATAAGCTTTACAGCCTCTTTCCTTTGTTTTTCAGTATCAATTGGATACTTTTCGCTATATTCTTTTTTTTCATCATGTAAATTTAGAATTGCTCTTCCAACAATTTTCTCATCTTCATAATCTAATAGGCTATACAGCAAAACTTCATTAGCTTGAAAAAGGCTTTGGTTGTATTCCAAAGCCTCAAGGTTTACAATATCTATTTGTGTTTTACCATAAAACAACCTAATTATATTAGCTGCTTCAGCTGCATAGGTATGGTTTACTACTAGTTTGATCATTGCATTCACCGTCTAATCCTCAAATAGTTCTCTTCTTATTTTAGAAATTTGACAAAGACCCATTCCAAGCTCTGCCGCTATCTCATAGTCCTCTAAATCAGATTCCATAATTAAATCAATATCCACATCATCAAAATCTAAATTGGGTTCCACGTGACTTTTCAAATTACTTATATTTTGATTATTCATGCTTATCCTCCCGTTTATAGAATTTTAATTGGCATTAACATAAATATAGTTTTGCCCGGGGTTTTTAGGATATGCATCAATTTTCTTAAATAAAAGGGTTATTATGCTTCTCTCTCAAAATAGTTGTGGAGCTTCCATGCCCCGGATGAACGTTGGTGTCTTCAGGTAGAATAAAAAGCTTTGTTATTATTGAATTAATTAGAGTATCATAATCTCCGCCATAAAAGTCGGTTCTTCCAATACCCCTTGCAAATAAGGTATCTCCTGCCATTAGTTCTTTCTCAAAAAGTATACATGTTCCGCCTTTTGTATGCCCTGGAGTATGTATAATACTAACTTTATTGCTACCTAACTCCAGTGTGTCTCCATCTTTAAGATAAAAATCTGCTTTACTTTCAACAGGATGTCGTGTAAATTGCCCTGACATGTTGATGGCAGCATTCATTAACATATCCTCATCTCCAGAGTTTAAACCTATAGGTGCCTTAGAGTATGCTTTTATTTCAGGCAATGCAAGAATATGATCCCCATGAGCGTGGGTCAATAAAATATATTTTACCTTAAGATCATGTTCCTCGATAAACTGCTTTATTTTAGGAAAATCATCTGCTGGATCAATTACAGCAGCTTCCTTAGAAGCATCATCTGCAATGATATAACAATTCGTTTCAAATTTACCCAAGGGTAGCTTCTTAAACAATAAATATCACTCCTACAAACTCAATATATACTTTATATGATCTTCTCACTGTCGATTATTAGTGTAACGGGTCCATCATTTATGATATTAACCTTCATATCTGCCTGGAATACCCCTGTTTCAGTTTTTACAGCTTGCGCTCTGCAAACTTTTACTAAATCATTATATAATGCATCAGCCAGTTCAGGTTTGGCAGCAGCCATATAATTTGGCCTTCTTCCTTTTCTACAATCTCCGTATAAAGTAAACTGCGAAACAACCAGCAGTTCACCTTTTATATCAAGCAAGGAAAAGTTCATTTTTCCTTCCTCATCATCAAATACTCTTAAATTCAATATTTTATCTGCCATATAAGCGACATCATCCTTTGTATCCTTTTCGCTTACGCCCAGCAGAACCACTAGGCCCTTCTCTATGCTGCCAACAATATCGCCTTCAATTTCTACATTCCCTTTCGTAACTCGTTGCACTACAGCTCTCATAAGTCCTCCTGTATACTTGTTTATTTCTATTGCTTCGATCTGAATACGTCAACAATACCTTCTATCTTTTTAAACTTTTTAATCAGTTTATTCAACTGTTCAACATCATGTATTTCTAATATAAAGTTTATAATAGCCATACGTTCCTTTGTCGTTCTGGAGTAGAAGGAATTTATGTTAATTTTACTTTCGTCTACAATGGTTGTAATTTCCGAAAGCAAGCCCTTCCTATCATATGCCCTAATTTCAACATCTGCATTGTAAGAAACCTTTGTTTCTGTGAGCCATTCTACATCAATCAATCGCTCTGATTGTCTTAAAAACTCGTTGGCATTAGGACAGCTCTTTCTGTGTACAGATACGCCTCTACCCTTTGTGATATATCCAAAAACCTCATCTCCCGGCACAGGGTTGCAGCAGCGTGCAAAACGAATCATTACATTTTCTATGCCTTTAACCTTAATCCCGTTTGAACTAATCTTCTTACGTGCTGTTTCTGGCCTCTGAAGCTTTTCTTCCAGTTCAGCAATAATATCTTTGTCCTCTGGTTTAATTAGCTTCTTATATTCTTCCTTAAGCTTATTCAAAACTAAGTTAGCTGTGATACCACCATAGCCTACAGATGCATACAAATCTTCTACGCTGTTTAAACTGTATCTCTTATATATTATATCCAAGAGCTCAGGCTTTAATATAGTAGAAGGATTTACGCCATGCCTCTTGCTTTCACGCTCTAATAGTTCTCTGCCCTTTTGGACATTTTCATCTCTTTTTTCTTTTTTAAACCATTGCTTTATTTTGTTTTTTGTATGATTACTTTTGGCAATCTTCAGCCAATCTCTACTTGGCCCATTGGCATTTGCAGAGGTTATAATTTCAACAATATCACCATTCTGCAGCTTATAGTCTAAGGTAACGATTCTACTGTTAATCTTCGCACCTATACATTTATTTCCTATGTGACTATGAATCTTATAAGCAAAATCTATGGGTGTAGAATCAACAGGAAGGTCTATTACATCTCCTTTTGGGGTAAACACATAAACCTCATCTACCAATAAATCTATTTTTAGAGTTTCCATAAACTCTTTTGTATCTTTAATCTCATTTTGCCATTCCAACATTTGACGAAGCCATTTTAATTTTGCGTCAAAATCGTTCTGACTGTTTTTACCCTCTTTATACTTCCAGTGAGCAGCAATTCCAAATTCTGAGGTCCTATGCATTTCCCAAGTCCTGATCTGCACTTCAAAGGGTTGTCCATCCGGACCGACAACTGTTGTATGCAAGGACTGATACATATTAGGCTTTGGCATTGCAATATAATCTTTAAATCTGCCAGGTATAGGCTTCCACAAGGTATGAACAATTCCTAAAGCACCATAGCAGTCCTTCACTGTTTCAACAATTATTCTTACGGCTGTAAGATCGAATATCTGATCAAAGGATTTATTTTGAAAGTACATTTTTCTATAAATACTATAAAAACTTTTTGGTCTTCCCTCGATATGAACATCAATACCAACTTCATGAATTTTTTCATCAAGCTCTACTATAACTTTATTAATATACTCTTCACGCTCTTGTCTCTTTTTGGCAACCTTTTCAACTAAGTCAAAATATGCTGTTGGCTCAAGATACCTTAAAGCTAAGTCTTCCATTTCCCATTTTATCTTTGAAATACCAAGCCTATGGGCAATTGGTGCATAAATCTCCATGGTTTCAGTTGCCTTTTCCCGTTGCTTCTTCTCAGGCATGAATTTCAAGGTCCTCATATTATGAAGTCGATCGGCTAATTTTATTATAATTACTCTAATATCCTTAGCCATTGCCATAAACATCTTTCTTAAGTTCTCTGCCTGCAGCTCTTCCTTCGTTGTATACTCCAGCTTGCCAAGCTTGGTAACACCATCTACAAGCATAGCAACTTCATCCCCGAAATCATTTCTGACATCTTCATAGGAAAACCTTGTATCTTCTATTACATCGTGCAAAATAGCTGCTGCTATTGTTACATTGTCCATGTTTAAATCAGCCAAAATATTCGCAACCTCTAAGGGATGAGAAATATAATCGTCACCTGAATTTCTCATTTGCCCTTCGTGCGCACTATTGGCATAATTATAAGCCTTCTCTATGATTGCAGTGCTATCTGAAGGATTATATTTTTCTATTTTTTCTAATAATTTATTAAGCATATTAAACACCAACTTCAATAAAATCTAAATTACAATTCACATATAAATATCTATAATTCTCTCATATTGAGAAAATAGCTGGTATTCCAGCTATTTTCTCAATATCTATTACTTATATTCAACTATTGAATCTGTTTTATAACCAGCTAATGTGCTCTTTCCATTTAAGAAGGATAATTCTATTAAAAATCCAATGTGTACTACCTCTCCTCCAAGGCTTTCAACAAGTTTTGCAGCTGCAAGTATTGTACCACCCGTCGCAAGAAGATCATCAACCAAAGCTACTCTCATACCTTTTGTTATAGCATCTTTATGGATTTCCAATGCATCTGTACCATATTCGAGGGCATAATCATACTTTATCGTTTCACCAGGAAGCTTACCTGGTTTTCTCACAGGTACAAACCCGATTCCTAGTTCATAAGCAACAGGCGCCCCAAATAAAAAGCCTCTGGCTTCTGGACCAACTATAACATCAACATTCAAAGGTTTAATCTTTTCTGCAATTTCCTTAATCGCGGCTCTATATGCCTCGCCGTCCTTGATTAATGTTGTTACATCCATAAAGCTAATGCCTTCCTTTGGAAAATCCTCAATAACTCTAATATATTTTTCAAAATTCATATTTGTTAATACCCCCGCACTTAGTTTTTATTTATCTTGATATCTTTTATGACTAATTGAACAGTTTCATTATCATTCCACTGGTTTATATCCATACAACATATTATATCAATTTTTCTACTACTTGATAATACATTATATAAATTTCCCATATTAAAAGCAATTGCTTTCACATTATTGTTTCCATCATAAAGATTTAGTGACAGATGTTTATTATTTGCACCCACCTGCTTTTTATCTATAACCTGCATGTTTCTACATACAAAGTTCGGATTTGGATTCCCCATGCCGAAGGGTTCTAACTCTTTCAGCTGTTTAGCAACCTGCAGGTTAATATCCGTTGGTTCTAGCTTATAATCAACTAATATTTCAGGCAATAACTCTTTTCCCTGCAGCATTTCATCAGCAATTTCGTTTATTTTCTTTCTAAATGCATCAATCTTATTTGATTTAATTGTTAATCCAGCAGCCATTTCATGACCACCGAACTTTTCAAATAATTCACTGCACCTATTCATGGCTTCATATAAATTAAATCCACTCATACTTCTGCCAGAGCCTTTTCCAACTTCCATGTCCCTGCCTATTAAAACTGCAGGCTTGCTGAATTGCTCTACTATTCTTGATGCGACAATACCTATCACTCCAGGATGCCAGTTCAGTTCATCCAATATAAGTACTCTGCTATTCGCAAAGTCTTTATCTTCATTCACTTTTGCTATTGCCTGTTCTAAAATTTCTGCCTCAATTCGCTGTCTTTCCTTATTTTCAACTTCAAGCT
Source organism: Clostridia bacterium (assembly GCA_029239905.1). GTDB lineage: Bacteria > Bacillota > Clostridia > Lutisporales > Lutisporaceae > GWB2-37-7. Next base: position 13,281 of record JARBUB010000003.1, on the reverse strand, counting down.
CTTTCGCGATTTCATATGCAAGAGCCTCATCATCAGTAATCAAAAGCTCTACACACCTGCCAGCATCAGCTAATCTGCCTGCAGCGTTTATTCTTGGTGCAATTATAAATGCTATGTTATATGATGATATTTGCTTATCTGCTAAATCACAAGTATCAATAAGAGCTTTCAGCCCAATGTTTTCAGTACTCATAAGCTTTTCTAAGCCATTTTTTACTATGATTCTATTTTCATCCAGCAAAGGCACAACATCTGCAATAGTTCCAATTGCAGCAATATCTATTACATCATATAAAAGTTCTCTATAGCCAATACTTTCTGTGATCCCCTGCATAAGTTTAAAAGCTACCCCTACACCGGCCAATTCTTTAAAGGGATAACCGCTGTCATTTCGGTGAGGATTGACTACAGCGCATGCATCAGGTAGTATGTCCCCACACTCATGGTGGTCCGTGATAATTATATTCATGCCTTTTTCGTTAACCTTTTCAACTACATCTACTGATCGTATTCCGCAATCAACAGTTATTATTAAATTAACACCCTGCTCTGCAATGTAGTCAATAGCTTCGCTGTTCAGGCCATAGCCCTCTTCAGCTCTGACCGGTATATAATACATTACGTCTGCCTCTAGCTTTCGCAGTATATTTACACAGAGGGCAGTTGAAGTTATTCCATCCACATCATAATCGCCATAAATACAAATTTTTTCATTTTCTTCAATTGCCATAAGAATTCGATCTACTGCATTTTCCATATCGGTCAGCAGAAAAGAATCATATAAATCACTTATGTCAGCTTTTAAAAACCTATTTACTTTATCTATGTCGTCAAGACCTCTGTTAATAAGAGTCCTTGCAAACATTTCACTTACATTATACATACTCTTCAATTGTTCTGTCAGTTCATAGCTCTTATTGTATGGAACCCATTTTTTTCTCACAATGCCACCTACATTACTTTCTATGTTAATTTTCTAAATATATATTCTTAGTATGTATTTAACAATTTATTATGTTGCGCAATAAAAATAAAAAAGGTAACTGCTTTAGCAGTTACCTTGCAGTTTTTTTTAATGATTTGAAGCTGTTTTACGAACTTTTCTCAACATAACCCATACTGGGCTTGCAATAAATATCGTTGAGTAAACCCCACTAACTATACCTACTATCATCGGTAAAGCGAAATCTCTAATAGCTGGTACCCCTAAAATATATAGAGCTAAAATAGTAATTAAAGTAGTAACTGAGGTATTTATAGTTCTAGTCAATGACTGTGATGTGCTTAAATTAACAAGGTCATCTTCATCCATCTTCTTATGACTCTTCATATTTTCTCTAATTCTGTCAAAAATAACTATAGTATCGTTGATTGAATAACCGATAATAGTTAACAATGCTGCTAAGAATGATGAGCCTACAGGTATTTGTAATACTGCAAATACGGTAATCATTATTAATATATCATGTACAAGCGCGACGATTGCAGATAAACCTAATCTCCATTCAAATCTTACTGAAACATAAAGTAAAATACCTAAGTTTGCAAGTATCAAAGCAATTAACGCTTTCTTCATTAATTCACTGCCTATTGAAGGTCCTATGAACTCAATCTGAATATTTGTCTCTTCAACGCCTAGGTTTTCTTTAAGTGTACTTTTTAGTTCACCTTGTTTCTCAACATCTAAACCTATATTTGTTCTTATAAGAGCTAACTCATTATCATTTCCAGCATAGGTAACAATAGCATCTTTATCATATTTTGATACTATATCTCTCACTTTTTCTAAATCATATTCCTTATCAAAATCAATTTGTATGGATGTTCCGCCTGTATAATCTATTCCAAGGTTTAAACCACCATTTATTATAAGAAATACAAGACCTACTGCAATTATAAAACCAGAAATACCAAACCAGATTTTTTTGTATTTCATAAAATTGAAAACTCTCATCTATTTCCCCTCCCTTACTCCATACAAGCGCTTGTTTTCCACGCCGCTTTTTACTAAAAGTCCCATCAAGTACTTAGTAACAGTAATTGCTGTAAACATACTTGCTATAATACCTATCGAAAGTGTTACCGCAAAGCCTTTGATTGGGCCAGCTCCGAAGTAGAAAAGTATCGCAGCTGCTAACAGTGTTGTTACGTTGGAGTCTATTATTGTCAGGAAGGCTCTTCTAAATCCAGCATCAATAGCTGCTCTTAAGGACTTTCCAACCTTTATTTCATCTTTAATTCTCTCAAATATGATAACGTTTGTATCAACTGCCATACCCACAGATAAAATTAAACCTGCAATACCTGGCAGTGAAAGAGTTGCGTTTATACCCGCCATTGCACCTAAAGTTATAATAGTATATAAAACTAGGGTAATGTTTGCTACTAGACCTGGAAGTCTATAAAAGGCAACCATAAAAATCATAACTAATATAATACCGATTGTTCCAGCGTATACGCTCTTCTCAAATGAATTCGCCCCAAGTTGTGGTCCTACTGCTGTTACTGATAAAACATCAAGCTTAACAGGTAGTGCTCCAGCTCTGATCAATGTTGCCAGGTCAAGAGCCTCTTCTCTTGTGCTTTGCCCTGTGATTTGAGCTTTGCCATCTTCTATAGCATTTTCAACTACAGGATTAGAAATAAGTTTCTCATCTAGATATATACCAATTGGTTTTCCAACATTGTTTCTTGTAGCTTCAGCAAATTTCTTTGCACCTTCTGGTTTAAGTTCAAAAGCAACTACATAAGACTGTCCGATTCCGTCGCCAGTTACTGCATTTGCTTTGTCTATATCAGCACCTGTTATTACGACTTTGCCAGCTTCATCTTTGAACTCTAGTTGAGCTGTCTGTCCAATAACCTCTAATGCTCTTTGTGTATCCTTAATTTCTGGTAATTGAACTTCAATTCTGTTTTTGCCCTGTCTAACTATTGTAGGCTCTGCTACGCCAAGGGAGTCAACACGCTCTCTTAATGTCGCTACGGCTCTATCCATTTTTTCATCAGTTAATGGGTCCGCAGGATCATCCTTTGCTTCAAGAATAACTGTAGCTCCACCTCTTAAATCAAGGCCTAGCTTTATATTTTCTTTTACTGGAACAATACTGTAATTGCCTAATGGCATTCCAAATGCTGCTAAGTATGCTAAAAATGCAATCAGCAGCATTATTGCTGTAAATTTTGCTATACTTTTGGATTTCATTTGTAAACTCCCCCTTTTATTATTTCACAATGGTAATTATATAATTTTTGCTTGTCATAGTCAAACTAATTACCTTCACATAAAGTTACGGCTTATGCTAAATCTAACCTTCAGGAAGGACAAGTCACCCTTGTTTTATTTGCAATTCTTATCAAATAATATTTATCTTTATTCAGATAGATAATGTTTGGATAAAATCACATATTCTGCAACAGACTTCTTTATACCCTCAATTTCTTCAACAGTTAGTTCCCTTATTATCTTTCCTGGACTGCCTACTACCAAAGATCCTGCAGGAATTACTTTACCGGAGGTTATCAGAGAGTTTGCACCTATTATACAGTTTTCTCCAATTGTCGCTCCGTCTAATATAGTAGAACCCATTCCTACTATACAATTACTAGCTATTTTACAGCCATGTATAATTGCGTTATGACCTATTGTAACATTGTCAGCAATTGATACTGCATATTCATGATCACAGTGTATAACACTTCCATCTTGAACGTTAACATTTTTTCCAATTACAATCTCGTTTACATCCGCGCGTATAGCTACATTAAACCAAACACTTGAGTTAGCCTCAATTGTACACCTTCCTATTATTGTACTATTTTCTGCAATAAAAGTATCATTGGCTATTTGGGGACTAAAGTTCTTATATTTAATTATCATAATGTACCTCGTTTAATCCGTGTTATTTTTTTCCTAAATACTATTATAGTTCTATATCAAGGCTTGTCTTATTCAACAACAATTATCATCATAGAACATTTTAAGCAGTAACAACGAATTGCTACTGCTTAATGTATAAAAATATTTAAATTACAGCGTTATCTTACGACTCTCTGCCTTATGTACTCTGCCGTTTTCAACGTTTTCACACTTTTGATTTGCAACGGTACAGGATGTTTTACATGCTGATTGGCAAGAATTTTGGCATTCTCCACAACCGCCTTTTACTGAACTATCGCTTAATGTTCTGTTGTTTAGTGTCATTATATGCTTCATTTACAATCCTCCTCCTAACATTTTACTTAAAGATTATACCATATTAAAAATGGGTAGGAAAGAGATATTTACCAGCTTTAATTTAAATTTACTCCTATTATACCACCAATTGCTCCTACTGCGGCTGTAACAAGCAGCTTTGCTACAAGAAACATATCCATTACAAAGGCTTGACCAACGGCCATTCCAAAGGGAATCAGAAGTGCTGCAAATATTAGACCAAGTACTGAGCCAAACATCCATCCTCTACGGCGAGTTTTCTTGCCGCCATATGCACTGGATATTGCTACACTGATTATCAATATTGTTTGAGTAACCTTAGACATCGATGCATCAGAAATCGAAGAGAAGGATAGTATCAATGCATAAACAAGTATCATCACAAACGAAATGATAAAACAAATCAAAAGTGATTTTAGCATAACCATATATGTACTGTTATTATTACTTTCATCATCTGATTTACTGGAATATACTTTTTTCATATAGTCTTTCCTGCTTTTCATATAGTCCCCCCCAATTATTCATATCTTTTTATAGAAATCTATTCTGTACAAGGGGGAAATATGCTATATATATTATGAAAAAGTATCACTGCAAAAAGAAAAGTAACTTGATATCAAGTTACTTTGTGTTTTCTACTCTTGCTATTGCCCAACGAGCTATTTTCAATTTAACTTTGTCAGCTCCAACTTCAATTGTGATTGTATCGTCCTTTTGACTTATAATTTTTCCATATATGCCGCCGATAGTTACGATTTCATCTCCATCTGCAACTTCATTACGCATTTTTTGTGTTGCTTTTTCTTTCTTTTGTTGTGGTCTGATCATTACGAACCATAATCCACCCAAAATTGCTACGTATATAAGTACTGTCGTTAGTTGACCCATGTTTTTCCCCCCTTGCTGCTTTTGATTTAGTTTGGCTAATTTTAGTATTCAATATTCAAGCTCAAAATCCTTCTAATTTATTTATTATAACCATATTTAATAAAGAATTCTTTTCTAAAATCTCCAAGTCTATCTTCTGAAATAGCTTTTCTAATGTCTGCCATAAGGTTTTGGAGGAATCTAAGATTATGTATTGATGTTAATCTTCCACCTAGGATCTCTCCTGCTTTTATCAAATGTCTTATATAAGCTCGTGAGAAGTTCTTACAAGCGTAGCAATCGCACTCTTCATCCATTGGTAGAAAATCCTCTGCATATTCAGCATTTCTTACAACCAGTTTGCCTTTAGAAGTCATTACAGTACCATTTCTTGCAATTCTTGTAGGCAATACGCAATCAAACATATCAATTCCTCTTATAGCTCCATCTATCAATGCATCTGGGCTACCAACTCCCATAAGATATCTTGGTTTATTCTTAGGCAATTCAGGAACTGTATAATCCATCACGTCATTCATTATTTCTTTTGATTCTCCAACGCTTAAGCCGCCAATTGCGTAGCCTGGAAGTTCTATTTCAACTGTTCTTCTAGCACTTTCAATTCTCAAATCCTTATATGTACTACCTTGAACGATTCCAAACAAGGCTTGTTTCTCAGTATTCTTATGAGCATCCTTACAGCGCTTTAACCATCTTAAAGTACGTTCCATAGAGTGCTTCGCATAGTCCCAGTCACATGGATATGGGGTGCATTCATCAAAAGCCATCATTATGTCAGCGCCCAATGAATTTTCTATCTCCATAACGTATTCAGGTGTAAAGAAATGCTTTGCACCGTCTAAGTGGGATTTAAAGATAACCCCTTCTTCTTTTATTTTTCTATTATCACTTAAGCTATATACTTGAAATCCACCGCTATCAGTAAGTATCGGTCTATCCCAATTCATAAAGCCATGAAGTCCGCCGGCTTTCTCAACCAGCTTATGTCCAGGTCTAATGAATAAATGATATGTATTGCTTAAAATGATCTGCGCACCTATTTCTTTCAGTTCATTTGGTGCCATAGCCTTTACGGTTGCTTGGGTTCCAACAGGCATAAAAGTTGGTGTATCTATAATACCATGGGGTGTATGTACTCTGCCTAACCGTGCTCCCGTCTGTTTACATTCTTTGATTAACTCATATTTAACTGCCAAAAAAATTACCTCCAAATAGTTTATACTTAGTCAATATTAATAGCGATCTTCTGCAATACTCCCTTTTTTATTTTAAGGATTTTTATTTTCACTTTTGAGATTTCTAACTCGGCTCCCTTATATAGCGGTATGCCTTCACTACGCGCATAGGAACTTATATATCCACCTATTGTGAGGCTCGAACTTTCTGGTAATTCTATATTCAATAACTCATTTATTGCTTTTACAGAAGTTGTAGCTACAAAGCCGTACCCCTTTGTAGTGCTAAAAGATAAGTCTTCTACAAATAAAAACTTTCTTATAGCAAATATAGCTGCTATTGCTAATATGCCCATTGCAAAATCTGTCATTCCAGCATTTCCAATTAATAGTTTTCTAGCTACCGCGTACAAAAGTACTTCTATAACACTGCTTGGTGAATGATATACAAGCATAATAACTAGCTCCACACCTACCACCATTAAAAGTACATGTCCGAGAAACTTTTGAAATAATTCATAGGTATCAATAGGATTTGTAGCCAGAATCAATACCAAGTATCTAATTAAGTCTACCATCCCTATTACAACGGCTGCAATAATAAATAACGCAAGTATAAATTCTAAGTAAAAAGTGACCTTTCTAATTCTTGTTTTAATATTTTCAAACCCCATTATAAACCCCCTACAAACTCAGTAAAGTTAAATTTACGTTTGTTTCTCAAGTTTCATTAATATCACGGAGAAACAATATACATAAAGTTAACTTTAATTAGTTTTTTTATTATCATTATATAATAAGCATAGCATCCCCGAAGCTAAAAAATCTATATTTTTCTTTTACTGCTTCATTATATGCATTGATCACATTTTCTCTTCCTGCCATTGCACTTACCAACATTACCAATGTAGATTCCGGAAGATGAAAATTTGTAATAAGTGTATCCGCAACTTTAAATTTATAACCTGGATAAATAAATATATCAGTCCACCCGCTGCCAGGTTTAATTTTTCCATTAATATCAGCTATAGATTCTAATGTTCTGGTAGAAGTTGTGCCTACACAAATTATTTTACCACCTGCTGCCTTTGTACCATTGATTATTTCAGCAGCCTCACTGCTAACATCAAAGTACTCGCTGTGCATGGTATGCTCTAATATATTTTCTACCTTTACAGGTCTGAAGGTTCCTAAACCAACATGTAAAGTAATATACGCAAGCTTTACTCCCATTTTCTGAAGTTCTTCAAGCAGCTCCGGAGTAAAATGCAAGCCAGCAGTTGGTGCCGCCGCTGATCCTTCATTTTTAGAAAATACGGTCTGATATCTTTCTTTATCCTCCAGTGTTTTCGTAATATAAGGTGGAAGAGGCATATTCCCTAATTTATCTAAAACTGTTTCAAATAGACCTTCATAATAGAACTTGACTATCCTGTTGCCACCTTCTACTATGTCTATTATTTCCGCTTCGAGCTCACCCTGTCCAAATAAAAATCTTGCTCCGATCTTTGCCTTCTTACCCGGTCTAAGTAAAACTTCCCAGATATCTCTTTCAATACGTTTTAGAAGCAAAAACTCGATATTGCTGCCCGTTTCCTTTTTAACTCCAAACAGCCTGGCCGGAATGACCCTTGTATTGTTAAGAACAATGCAATCACCCTTATTGAAGTATTTTAATATATCTCTAAAAGTGCTGTGCTTTATTTGCCCGCTGTTTTTATCTAATACTAGTAGCCTAGAAGCATCTCTTTCTAATAACGGTTCCTGTGCAATAAGCTCCTCTGGCAACTCAAAGTAAAAGTCCTTTACGTTCATTTTTATCCTTCTCTCTAATTAACTTTAGTCCCTGTATAGTAGTGTTCTAATATTTGGATGAAATTAAACCCCGCTTCTGCCATACCCTTTGCACCATATTGACTCATGCCTAAGCCATGTCCCCAACCTTTGCCGGCGAATAAATAAGTCTGAGGTATAACGCTCATACTCGATAAGGCAACTTGATCTTTCAGATAAACTTTATTATTTGTAGTACTTAGTTTGCTTACGCCGTTGGCCGACATGACATAAAGGCTTCCTGGTCTTGCGGTTTCTGACTTTCCTGTCACACTGTTAATTACAGACATATCTGCATCCGTGGTTATTTTATACCAAGTACTTTTAATATCGGAGCTTCCCAATATTGTTCTGATTTTTTCTTTATCCAGCTTTGCATTCCCTTTGGTTCCTCTAACCTCAAGACATGTGACTCTGCCATTTTCACTTATTGTTAAAGGCACGATATCATTTATTTCACCAACATCTATGCTGTTTGCCAATAATTTTGTTTGAATATCTTTTTTATTATATTGCTTCGTCCAGTTATCATAAGGACTACCTAGTCCATATTTATCATCTACGCCTTTCATGTAGGGGAGTACCGTTGACCAAACGTTTTCACTATTCTCAGTACGTCCTCCACTACTAGAATGGAAATAGGTAGGTATTACCTTATCATTATAAAGCACAAGTTTTCCTTTTGTTTCGTCAGTAGCTTGATTGGTTCTGGGATTCTCATGTCCAAAACCTCGATATGCTTGACAATGAGTGCCATTGCAAACATCAAAGCCATCAGCTGTATGTCTGCCAATATTGATGATTCCGTAATTTCTAGCTGCAACTGCTTGTGCTTTCAAAGCTTCTATATGCCAAGAGTTTGGCATTTCTGCAGGCACTACGCCATATAGATATTGTTCAAATAGCAGCTCATTATATATATTAATATGCCCAGCTGCTACCCGTTTTAAAAATAAGACTCCTCTATATTTTAAAGTACCAAAGCTTATTACTGGTGTTATATTATCTTTTGCAACTGGTTCAAGCTTGATCTCTTGCTCTGCATTGATTATGTACATCAGCTTCCCCGTTACTGTATCGAATAGCTGAATTCTACTTTTGTTTGGGGCAACCACTGTATAAGTATAGTTAGGCATTTCATTCTTAAAAATTTGTATTTGCGTTAAACATTCGCTCTCTTCAAGGTAAAGCTGCGACCAGACTCTCCAGCCATTTTCATATGCTACAAATACTGTTTGACTTAAGGAAATCATACTATCAGCGACTACTTTTGCTGAGTTCAAATCAGGATACACATCTCCTATTTGAATGTGGTAGGGCCCCTCCAATTCTCCATTGTAAAGACCTGCTTTGGTATAATTAATCTCAGTTTCTTTGTTGTTTACAATATTATAATAAGCATCCTTCCGAACCTTAAAGCCTGTTGCTGCCGGGAAAGTTAAGATTTCAGCATAACCAGCACTGGTTTTACTGCTTAGTTTTATACCATAATCGCTTTTTAAGATAAAATTATTATTCGCCGCATTATTAAAACTTAAGCCTACTTTGATGTTTTGAGGTACAATAGGTGCTGCATATGTAGTGCTAAAACTGCTAAAAATAATTATTGTCACTATAATTAGTGTAATAATTCTGCTTCCGCTTCTAAGTATGTACTGCTTCATTTTAATTCCCCCCTCTAACATGCTGTATGTTTTGCTCAAAACATTTTACATAAATCAGAATGTGCAAAACATGTAATCCCATTATACAATATATTTCAACATTTTAAAATGAACAATAGGTCTTATTTTGACTTAATATGAGTTTATATGCAATAAAAAGTCATGCGCCAAAATAAAATGGACCCTATGACAGGGCATTTTATTTGTATGCATGACTTTTAAATAATGTGATATTCAAAATGATCTATTAATCTCGTGAAATTTCAAAATGCTTATATGCAAGATCTGTTGCTGTTCTACCCCTTGGCGTTCTGTTTATAAATCCTATTTGAAGCAAATAGGGCTCATACACATCCTCAATAGTACCGCTGTCTTCGCCGATTGAAGCAGCTAAGGTGTCTAATCCTACAGGTCCTCCAGCAAATTTCTGGATAATTGCAAGAATCATCTTCTTGTCTATATCATCTAATCCTCTATCATCTACTTCAAGCATCTTTAATGCTTTATCAGCAGTATCCTTATCAATGATGCCTTCTGCCTTAACTTGAGCATAGTCTCTAACTCTTTTTAGCAATCTGTTTGCTATTCTTGGTGTTCCTCTAGCCCTTTTAGCTATTTCCCAAGCTCCTGCATCCTCTATATGAATCTTAAGTATCTTTGCGGAGCGAGTAACTATTTGATATAAATCTTTCTCGTCATAATAATCAAGTCTACATATGACACCAAATCTATCTCTAAGAGGATTTGTAAGCATCCCAGCTCTTGTAGTTGCTCCTATCATAGTGAATTTGGGCAAATCCAATCTTATCGATCTTGCGCTAGGTCCCTTACCTATGATGATATCCAATGCAAAATCCTCTAAGGCAGGATATAATATTTCTTCAACGCTTCTGTTTAATCGATGTATCTCATCTATAAACAGTACGTCGTTAGGGTTCAGGTTTGTTAAAATAGCAGCCAAATCCCCTTGCTTTTCAATCGCCGGTCCTGAGGTAATTCTTATGTTTACTCCTAGTTCGTTAGAAATTATACTTGCCAATGTAGTTTTACCTAGGCCTGGCGGTCCGTAAAGCAATACATGGTCCAAGGTTTCCTTACGCTGATTTGCAGCCTGTATAAATATATCGATCTTTTCCTTTGCGGAGGATTGCCCTATATATTCATCAAGAGTTTTTGGTCGTAACCCTGTATCTATTTCATTATCATCGTCTATTATCTTAGGGGTTATCAATCTATCTTCCATATTTATACCTCACTTTACATTACTGCAAGTATCCTAAGCGCTCCTTTAATCATTACATCAATCGGAGCTTCTTTATCCTTTAATTTAGCTACGGCTTGTGCCGCGTCATTATAGTTATAGCCTAAAGTAGTAAGAGCCTCTATAACTTCTGAAACGTCCCCTCCAAAACCGTCTGAACCCTGCATTCCTATAGCACTTTCTGTATCTATTTTATCTTTAAGCTCTAGTATTATTCTTTCAGCAGTCTTTTTGCCTATGCCTTGCGCTTTGGTTATCTTAGAAATATCCTTAGAAATTATCGCCAAAGCAATATCTTGTGGCTTGAAATGATTTAAAAGTGATACTGCAGCCTTTGGTCCCACTCCTGATACTGTATTAAGAAGTTTAAACATATTTAGTTCATCCCTTGTATCAAAGCCATATATAACCATCTCATCTTCTTTTACAATAAGCTGTGTGAAAACCTTCATACTTAAATCTACAACTGCATTTCTAATTGTATTTTGTGATGTAAATACCTTATAGCCTATATTATTTACATCAACTACTAAATAATCTGCTTCTATTGAATCAAGCTTTCCTTTTAAATATTCGTACATAATTATGCTCCTTTACAGTTTAAATAAATGGGCAAAATTAGAGGAATTACCGTGGCAGATGGCTACCGCAAGAGCATCAGCCACATCATCAGGCTTGGGTACTTCCTTTAAATTTAATAACATTTTAACCATCTGCTGCATTTGTTTTTTATCTGCTCTTCCATAGCCTGTAATAGCTTGTTTTACCTGCAAAGGTGTATATTCATATATTGGCACCCCTAGATTCGCTGCAGCCACTATAGCAACCCCTCGAGCATGTCCCACCGTTAGCGCTGTTTTGATGTTTTTATTAAAAAATAGCTCCTCAGCTGCAAAAGCATCCGGTTTATATTTCAATAACAGTTCCGTAAGCTGACAGTGTATTATACTTAATCGCTGTGACATTGGAGTTCCGGCTAGGGTTGTAACTGCACCGTATTCAATCGTTTTAAAGCTATTACCCTTATACTCCACCAAACCATATCCTAAAATTGCAATTCCCGGGTCTATCCCCATAATAAGCAAAGTATCACCCCAAACATATATTCGCACTTGTATATTAAATATACCCTTTTTCAAATAAAAAGTAAAGGCTTGCATGCGTTTTAGCATACAAGCCTTTAGGGGTATCAGTCGCTCAAGCCCTCCAGTTTTTGCTGCAGTTCTTCTTCACTGTCTGCAACGATACCATATTCTAAATTATTTTGATCCTCTGTTGTTAAAATAGATATCGGACTCTCAGTCATTTCGTGTAGGATTTTAATACCATCATCATTGTAGACATAAATAGCAATGTATCCATCCTTTGACCCAATAATATAATGTCTTGGACAGTAGGTTTGAATTTCTCTTTTCAAAATAACCTGCTGTGAAGAAAATTCATTTATAGTCCAATCCGGTAATTTATCCATTAAGTCAGACTTTGAAAGATTTATAAAACCTGACCCATTATCGGGCTCTTTATCAATGATATGGCTGCAAAGAGTGAAATAAGTCTTAAAAGTAATTTTTGTACTTGCCGTAATCAAATCATTAGGAATTGCATTTGCTGGCTGTTCTTTCTCTTGAACTACGTTAGAGTCTGCTTCGGCCTGAATTCCACCTACTATAGGATTCTTTAATGCACTGGGAATCTTATATCCCGAAGCTTCCTTTTGACCTAATTTATTTTCAGGTAAATCTGTATCACCACTAAAGTTTAAATAGTATCCTAAACCAAAGGCTGAGACAAATATTAAAGCGACAATCAATAGCAAAATGTTTCTTCTTCTTTTTCTTGATCTATTCTCAAACATAAAATCCCTCCAAACCTTTATGGAGGGTATTATTTCCATATTTCTAATATTTATACACTTTAGACTTCACTTACATGTACTTGCCTTAGAATGAAGTTTTGACATTGTGCACCAGTTGATTTATAAACCATTATTGAAGGCATTACGGTCCCTTTAAATTCAAATAGCTTACAGCCTCTGGGAAAACGGGGATCCCATGTTACCATGTAATATTTACATTTAAGACAATTTACATTTTCTTTCATACAATCACCACTAATCTATAATTTAAAACATATGAGTTATATTTTGCCTATGTGAATTCAATATAAGATATATAGTACAAAACATATTGATTATACATAAAAAAGCATCCACAGTAAATATGGATGCTAAAATATCAATCT
>JARBUB010000118.1 GCA_029239905.1 Clostridia bacterium | reverse complement strand
CTGTTTTAAATAAATATATGCAAACACTGGGAATATCACAATGTTGTAAATCACATGGAATGGTATAGTTTTTGTATAGGCAGGAACTTGAGATGGTTTGAATTCAACGTCTTTCGGTGCTTCCATTTTTAGTACCTTCCAGTTAAACACCGTATGCATAATACCAATAATCGTGACCAAAATATAAGCCGTCCAAAACCAAAGCATGGATAATCCAAAGCTCATATAAATACCCCCTTTGCTATTATTAAAGCATTATTTATTATACCCGTCACAAATCCGCATTCCCCAAAATACTACACTGGCGAATAACCTCAACTAAAACTCACAGAGAAACACCCCTAGACTTTCAAGTTTTTATAATCTGAGAATAACTTGGCGATAATCTTGTCAATGAATAATATTTTTATAATATTTTTTTGAACTTCACTTGATCATCCTACTTTTCTAGATAACTTTGAAATTGATTTTATGCAATTCTATCCATTTTTTCATTCTATTCATTTGTATAACAAAGTGCTGCTCGCTTCTCCACTCTAAAACTGCCTTCTCAAATTCTATTCTTTCTGCTTGTCTCCAAATATGTCTTAAAAGGACTATATTAAAAAGCAAATCAAGCTCTTCCGTTGATAGTGCTCTTTGCATCATATACCCATCTATGAAACTCTTAATACAGCGATCTACCAATTCTATATTCTCATTCCTATAATCATCTCTCGGCAATATGCTCCAAATAAAGGTAGCTAAATCATATAAGCGCCAACCATAGCAGCACAGTTCAAAATCAAAAATACCCGGTTCATTGTCTTGATTGAATATGACATTGCCGACATGTAAATCACCATGGCATAATCCCCAAGACAAAAGCCTTTCATTATTTCTAAGTTTCGTATCACATCCAGTTGCAATTGCCTCATAAAAATCATTTAACTCTTTATTGTGATATATATAAGGCTTTATCCTTCGCCAGGGTGCCTGAACTAGCTCTTCATATCCAAATTCCATCAAGGAGGTTTTTCCTGTATATAAGTCTAAGATATTATGAAGTTTACCGGCTAACAATCCCAAATTCTTTGATTGTTCTTCGCTCAACATTTCGTCATGTATAACTCCACTTAGTGCTTTGTACATTGCACAATTCCTGACTGTGCTTTGAAGTTCGATTGCATCATGATAGAGGCCTTTGCAATTATGAACAGGCTCTTCTGCGTTCAAACCATTGCTTGATAAAAACCTCAATATTTCTATTTCACTCTTGATGACTTCAATACTCTTGTAAAGTGCATAAATCCTGAATATATAGTGCTGTTGTCCATTTGTAATTGAGAATACTGAATTGCCATTCTCTGCTAGCAATTCAATGCTATATTTATCATCTAGATTATAATTATTCGCTAAATAATGTTTTACCACATTAATTTCTTCCAAATGATCCCGCCTTTCCTATTCATCACAACTTCATGCCTCTATCCAGCGCATGGTCATGGTATGCTATATAACACATTATCCTTAAAAATCATAGTTTTTCCTAGTCTGACACTATCTTTTTCGATTCTATGAACATAACATCGTTACTGGTAAAATCATTCTTAGCTATTAATTCATTATTGATAGAAAGAACATGAAATCCACTATTGTTTAATACATTCTTAATTTCATCTTCAGTATAATAGTGATCCCACGTAATATATTCCCTGGGACCTTTTCCCTCTTCTATTACTATAGTACGAAACCCCCAGGTTTTTTGAACTAAAAAATGCTTTACTTCTTCTAATAATAAATGGGGCTTTTCACACCAAAAACTCCCACCATCCATATAACTCCAATCTCTTATTTCCACCAGATTATCACATAAACCAGTTTTGAACACATCAAATATCAGCGTTCCGCCCTCTGATAGCCCACAGTGTATTTTCTTTAATAACAATAGCTGTTCATTAGGAGTTAAAGCGCCAAAATCACAATAGATACAAATAACCGCATCGTATCCGGTACCAATATCCTCTTTAATATAATCAGCACACCGATAGTCTATTTGGAGATTTTCTTCTGCTGCTTTCTTTTTCGCATGAGTTATTGACCTCTGTGATATATCGATTCCAGTTACTGAATATCCTTTTTTTGCTAATAATGAAGCATATAGCCCCGGACCACAACCAAGATCTAAAATTTTCCCATCTCTTGGTATCTTCTCTATGATCCAATCGATGGTCTTTTCTATCGTTTTGATATTTCGACTTGCTGCATCATTATCAAAATTAAGATGAGCTTCTAACATTTCTTCCGAAATATATTCATCTGTCCAAATAAAATCTTTGCTTCTTTGATAGAGCTTTAGTTCATTAAATAACATATTATTGCACTCCTTTTCAATTTGATATTTCGCCTAACATTCTCTTATCACTATAAAATTAAAGACTACTTATCTGTTTAATTCTATTCCAAAAAAATTATTACTCTCTAATCTTACTTTATTACCATTATCATTCATCAATACAATTTCTTGAATTGTCCCATTTCCGGATCCACTTTGAAATTCTCTCCCACCCACAACATGATAGTTATCTAAGCTTAACAAGAAAGATTTTTTCTCTTTGCCCTCCAACTCGAAAATTGCTTGTTTCCCATCGAAAGTATAGAAATTAATCTCGTCAATTCCATCTTCTCTATAAAAGGGGTTGTCAATAATTATATAGAAAGTCCTTTTTTCATTACTATAATTAGTCAATTCAAATTCAGCTATAAATTCGACGAACTTTTCATCTTCAGCTTTATAATTCATTCTACCACTGCCAGCGTTATATCCTATGGCTAACAAACCGGAAGAATTTTTCTTTATATTCCGTACGGTCATTCCTGTGATCGAAGAAAACAATATCATGAATGCTACAAAAATAATAAATATACTCTTTCTCCTTATGTTTAAATCCTCTACCGCATACTTTTTCACAAGAAATAACCCGATTATAAAAAGTATTCCGAAATATAAAATTGTTAAATGTGTACCACTATAATCACCGGTCCATGGTCTTAAACCAATAAATTCTAATATATAATCACCTAAAGCATGGGTATACTTTGTTGTAATCATCATGTAAGCAGTGATTGACATAAAAAATATGGATAGTCCGCCTTTTACCTTATTCTTCATTATAATTCCACCTTTAAAATGATACTTATTTCATAGCTATATATTCTTTATAAAGTATGGCATAGCGATAAGAATCATTCCAAATCGGCTCTCCATCAGGACTTTTCTTAAAGAAAACATTTTCCAGCATATGCGCTTCTCTTCTCATATTCAATCTCTCGAGAACCTTCCATGATGCTTGATTCTTAACATTTACTCCAGCCACAATTCTATGGGCGTTTTTCTCTTGGAATCCATACTCTACTATCCGTTTACACGCCTCGGTTGCATAGCCTTGTCCATAAAAAATAGGATTAAATACATATCCAATCTCCCAAGTCCTAAATTCTGATGGTTCTGATTGAGCAAAGTAGACATGTCCAATCATTTTTTTGCTATCTTGTAAACATACTGCCCAAAATCTATTGTTCTGTTCTTCATGGCGTTCTTTCGCTTCATCTATACATTCGTCCTTCGTGTATAATCCATAAGGTTCATATAACACAACTTCCGGAATTGATAGATACTCAAATAAGTCCTCCCAATCACTTGGTAAAAACTGACGTAATATTAGTCTTTCAGTTAGCATTTTCTCCATTTTTTATCCCCCTTACATTTAAAAAGCAACTTCATGTTGTTACATAATATCCAAATCAAAATATGGGCTAAATGATCCTGGTGTGCTGGAGCTTCGGAGACTTCTCTTGCATGAAACCTGCTGCTATAACGCTATCCGATAGTACCCCTCAATATATAAATATTTCTGACACATTCATTTGCCGCAGCTTTAATAAAATCCAATATTTCGTATAAATTTAATTCTATCAGTGATGTACTTATAGCCTTCCTGTTAAAATCGCTTCTGAGATTTTCAACAAGTGCATTTAAAAAATCATATTCGATTTCATCAATGTGAAGTGCGACAGAAGGTTTAAAATCCCTATACACTAATTTAAACCTATCTATCAATATCGTGTTTAGCACCAAGTAATCACTGTAAACCAACTTAACTGCTGCACTGCGTTCATCAGGCCCAAGATTTCCATACTTCTTAAATGCATCCTTTAGCCATAGGTTATCAGTAATCAAGTGACAGTAGTAACCTAATACAAAATGATCAGACATATGAGAACTGTATTTGCCCTTAAATTTTTCTAAATCAACGCATTCATATTCCATGAGTTCTTCGGGAATACGAAAATGCGAAAGCAAAGACCCACCCCTATTCGGGTTATAGGCATCAGGTGCCAAGTTGCCTAGTATGAACTGATTCTCATCAAGATCAACTCTCTTCAATATCTCAATAGCAACACAAAAATGAATAATCCTTGACCCCAAAACTTCCAACTCCTCTATTATTACTTACATATACCCTCTAAATAGCTATATGCCTCAATAGTCCTCGGATGTAGAACGATATTTTTATGGCTGCACATATGTCTTAAATATATAAATGCCGCACACTCTAAGGAAACATCTAGTCCTTCCATCATTTCATCGATGAAATCTTTATTGTGAATACTATCCCATGATAGTTTGTCCGCTACAAACAGAACTAAATCTAGCTTATCTGCATTTGCTTTCAAAGTTGAATGACACTCTATTGCGTTGCAAATATCTTCTTCTACGCTGAAAATACCACGTGCAATGCTACTAGAGATTTTTGGATGCAATAACGTTGGATTCAGTTTTTCCTCTTCTTTTATTTCAATACCATGCTCATTACAAAAGTGAATTCTTTTGTCATAAGGAACTATATTACCAATGTCATGCAGCATACCTGCAATATAAGCAGATTCAGCATTCACTCCATAATCTAATGCAATTTTGCTAGCCCCACTGGCAACTTTTATCGTGTGGTCTGCAATCTCGTTACATTCTCTTTCTCTCAAGAGACTACATACATCCTTTTCAATCTCACCAGTAATTTTAAACCCATCAATCAGGTTAGTTAGTATTTTATGCAAGCCCATCTCTCCATTTCTATATTAGAATTATTAAACTGCATTAGAACAGCCGCAGATGCGTGTACTATTATTAATGTCTAATAACATACCGCACTTACGACTTCTATGATTCAAACCCCAGAGATTGGCCTCCTGGCGCTATTTGCTTTGCCTTTTCAATCAGCTTACCATATAAATAGACATCATTCATGTCAAAGTAGTTTTCAGTAAATCTATCTAAACCAAACCAATTGACGCCGTTATTTTCTTCTTTATTTACTATTAGTGTTTCTTCCTCTCGTGCGATAAGAATATATGCTATAGAAAGATGTAAATGCGCACTAATATATTTATCTTTTCTCATATGCCCATATACGGGTAAGATATCAATAGAAACAATATGATTTGTAAGTGGAAATGCAGCTTTGATCCCTGTTTCTTCTTTTGCCTCTTTAATTGCAACTGTTAAAAAATCTTCATCTCCATCGACGTGTCCCCCAGTCCACGCCCATGTGTTTCGTATATTGTGATGAACCATTAGAACTTTATCCAATGCCTTGTTCATTATAAAACCGGAACTTGTTATATGTGCGAATTCATTATCTCTCAATAGGATATTATGAGGAAATTGTTCTATATAATGAAGAATTATCTTTTTATCTTGGCGTTCTTGATTGTTAGTTGGAGTAAATTCAATAATTTGCTTAATAAAATCCATTCTTGCTGCCTCCTATTGTCTAGTAGTTGATAAACCAATAATGAATTTGACCCGTTTAATGCCAATTCTGTGAAGGGTTCATTATAGCTTTTTTATATGTTTTAACTGTGTTTTCTTGCGCCGTACCCATTTTTGCAGGTTGTTCGTTTTGTCCGGCAATAGATCTAAATTTGATTTTTTTACAATTATATCAATAACCTCATACAAAGTCAGTAAATCAGTATTTATATGATTTTCAAATATCGGGTTTTGAAATGCTGTAACACAGAAGGGAATTTGCTTAACGGACCATGAATTTTTAAAGCAAAGTCTACTTCGGCCTCTTTTTTTAAGCGTATCTTCACTTGCTGCAAGGACATAATGATCAATTCTTATTCCATCATTTCTTAGTTTTGAAATTATTTCATGATAATAGTCTTCATTGATAATTGTCATAGGAATAATTATTGTACCCTTAAAATTCAATGCAATATTTTTTATCATCTCATAATTAAATTTTTGCCATAGCGGCTTGTCCTGAAAATTTTCACTACGGAATTCTCTTGGCTCATAGCGCATCAAGAAATATCCAATTTTCTCTGGGTCATATACAAAGGAATCTTTTAACATATGATGAAGCTCAAATGCGGTCGTAGTTTTTCCGCTGCCAAATGCCCCATTTAACCATATAATCATGCTATTTACTCCTTTTGTGTTAACTTTAGTATAGATGTCTTTGCTTTGAATCAGTTTTGCTCTTAGCAGTGAGTGATTCGTTTATATGTACTACATGATGGCGTGTAACTGGCATTAGTAAGATTCCTGCAACATTCTTCTTCCCCCAAAAATCTACTAGCCAACTTGCTGCCGCATCCTTAGAAACCGCACCAATATCAAAAATCTTCTCAAGCCTTATATCATCAAACTTTTTCTTTAGATCAGTTGGTTTAAATCCTTGTATAATTTCTCTGGTTCTTCTACCAACAGCAATTCTGTACTTACGTAATTCTTGCATGCTGATATTTGAACTAAACTTTTGAATTTCACCGGCATTCATTGCATTGCCGGTATCATATATACTTGAATTTATTTTAGCAGTCCAATTATCTGAATCAATAACCTGATTATTGCCTGCAACTAGAATATTCATTGTAATATCTTCTATTCGTGTTGAATGCCATATCCCATATGCGATCGTACGCCCTTTAACTCCAACAGCAGTTCTAAATGTTGTTTCATCTAAGTCTTTCCATAATTCATCTTCAAATGTCATTCCATTTGTTCCGCTCATATCTGAAGTGTGTACCATTGCATGCTGATCCAAGCATAGCTTTATGGCTTCATCAAATCTATCCGGTTTTAATAATATCTCTCTTAAATGGCTCTGCTGAGCATTCCATAATGATCTTCCAATATCCATACATTATCCGCTCCTTTGTTTCTTCTCCAATCGACGTAAGTGCATTGATATAAGAAGGGAGAGCCCGTCGCAGCCCGCTTAATCTACGATATATTTTCCTAAATCGGAAACAGGAGAATTCTTACGTATTATTAGAATAATGGGTATTACTCACATTCACTGTCATCCTAACACAGTGTTGTCATTCTGAGTCTGCGAAGAATCTTATCTATAGTGCATTCACTGCAAGATTCTTCATTTCATTCAGAATGACTCATTATTTCGTACAAAATGCCAGGAAGCGAAGCTTCACATTATTCTACTGATATGACTGTACCTATCCATTAATATCGATGATTATCTTTTTACAGATTTCACAATATTGGGCCTTAACCCGACTTAAAGTAAATAAGTTTGGGTCACTTAATATAACACAACTATTCTCGTCACTTAAAGTTCTACATAAAACATTTTTGTTTATTTCTTCACCGGCCCATAATAAACCATATCTTCCATGGCCTTCAACAAAACCTTTTCTCATATCATTTTGACAGTATGGGCATTTGTTCATTTTATCAACTCCTATGACTTATTATATAATATCTTACAAGCGTGTATCATTATCAACCTGCCATAACACCTTCATACATGGTGGTATAATGGTATGCCCTATATTCGGCCAGTCCACTATACTGAATTACGTAATCACAAAATTACAAAGTTTTATATCTACGATAGGTAGGCTTATTACCTACTGTAAACTGTATTCAGCTATAAAGCGAGTGGGAAAGAATTCATATAAGCTTACTCCTTCTACTCTTGCATTTAGTTCTTGGAAATTCTGCGCGACTAATGGAATTGCCTTTTGTATGTTTTCAGCTTCATCTATCAAGATTGTCGCATGGGCTGTCCACCCGCTGCTGTTCTTTATACAATCTTTGTCAAAGCTTTTATGTAATTCAAGCAGTTGGTAATTTACATCAGGTGCCAAGAACATCACCCTCAATCCAAACAACCCGATATGATTGAAAGCTAAATCAAAACTTTTGGTTTTAGCACATACATCTTGAAGCAGCTGTTTTATTTCATCTTCACGACTTGTATCAAAATATGCTAAAGTGATATGATG
Organism: Clostridia bacterium; assembly: GCA_029239905.1. Lineage (GTDB taxonomy): Bacteria > Bacillota > Clostridia > Lutisporales > Lutisporaceae > GWB2-37-7. Next base: position 423 of record JARBUB010000118.1, on the reverse strand, counting down.
CGGTATGTCAGGAGTCTGTTTCCCAACAATACCTGCTTCATAAATAATGTGTTCAATCTCTTTCATTCTTTTTGATGTTTCTTTATCAAACGTAGCAATTAAACATAAAAACTTTTCTGTCATCTAGTTACCTCCCAAACCAATAATTGACCCCGGAAAATTGTTTGACACCAGACCTTCCCCCTGTACCTATTATTTGAATTTTCAAAGTAAATTTGATTGCTATAGATAAGTCCTACCCATAATCTTACAAAGCATATAGAATAGTGGGTCTAAAACTAATAATTCATGACTAAAGCTTATACTCATTTTGCATATTAGATTAACTATATTCCAATTGGCAGTCAAATGGCTCTTCAGCAACTAATCTGTCATTATACTCTTTAGCTTCCACACAGCCCATTGCTTTATAAAAAGCCTGTG
>JARBUB010000117.1 GCA_029239905.1 Clostridia bacterium | reverse complement strand
TATCTAGTCTATGGGAATTTCCAAATGTAGAAGGGCACTTGACCTATGAAGAATGCGAAATGAAGCTAAAAGAATGGGGGATTACATCCTTTGAAGTTATGCCCATGAAGACCTCTAAGCATATCTTTACACATTTAGAATGGCATATGACAGGCTATTTTATACTTGTCCAAAGCATTCAGGAGGAGGTTCGTTTTATATGGGCAACACAGGAACAGATTAAAAAACAATACTCTATCCCCACCGCATTCAAAGAATATTTAAGATTTATTAGTGATAAATACATACAAGAATAAAAATGGAGAGGCTTTGTATGTGTAAACATAATAAGAATAATAAAGAAAGAGATGACCCAATGATAAAAGCAAGTTTTAAAGATTATCCACTAAGCAGTGAGTTATTAAAAGCAATTCATATATTAGATTATCAAAGTCCTACTAAAGTCCAGGAGCAGGTTATACCGGCCGTATTAGCGCAAAAGGACATCATTGTAAAGTCTCAAACCGGAAGTGGAAAAACATCAGCATTTGCCATTCCTATATGTCAATTGGCAGATTGGGAGGAGAACAAACCTCAGGCATTAGTGCTTACACCAACAAGGGAGCTTGCTATCCAAGTCAAAGAAGAAATTTTTAATGTAGGTAGATTTAAGAGACTTAAAGTAGCGGCAATTTACGGGGGAGCATCCTTCTATAATCAACAAAGGGAACTTAAACAAAAAACGCATATAGTAGTGGGTACGCCGGGGCGTGTGATAGAGCATATTGAAAATTTTATATTTGATACATCAAATATAAAATATCTTGTAATAGATGAAGCCGATGAAATGCTTGATATAGGATTTATAGAGCAGCTGGAGACAATAATAACGAGTCTGCCGCAACAGCATATGACGATATTATTGTCAGCTACAATGCCCATAGACATAAAAGCTTTATGCAGCAAATACATGAAAGAACCCATACAGGTTGAAATAGAAGAAGAAAATCAAGCAGCCAAAAGGATAACTCAAGAAAGATATAACGTAGATGAAATAGACAAAATGGAATTATTAAGAGATATAACGATTGTAGAAAACCCGGATAGTTGTATAATATTCTGCAATACAAAGCAAAAAGTAGATGAGGTTTATCGTGAGCTGGCAAATCTGCAGTACACTTGTAAGAAAATACATGGTGGAATGGAACAACGTGATAGATTAAAAGTAATGAATGATTTTAAGCAAGGTTATTTTAGATATCTGGTAGCTACCGATGTTGCAGCTAGAGGGATCGACATAGACAACATTACCCTTGTCATTAATTATGATATACCGGAAGACGGTGAAAGCTATGTTCATAGAATAGGAAGAACGGGACGTATAGGTAAGCTAGGAAGAGCAATTACTTTCGTAACACAAAATGAAATTAGATTTTTAAATGATATACATGAATATGTGGGTAAAGAGATTCTTTTGAAGCAGCGACCGGAAAAAGAAACAGTGAATAAGGCCAAACAGGATTTTGTTGAGAAAATAAATACTACACCTGAAATTAAAGAAACAAAAGGCGCACAATTAAGCAAAGAGATTATGAAATTACATATTAATGCAGGTAAGAAGACAAAGATGAGAGCAGTTGATATCGTAGGTACACTTTGCGGTATAAAAGGCATGACCAAAGCTGATATCGGGATTATCAACATCATGGATGTATCTACCTTTGTAGAAGTATTAAATAATAAGGGTGAGTTGGTATTTCAAGAACTGCAAAAGACACCCATCAAAGGCAGACTTCGTATTGTAAGTAAAGCGGATGTGTAATAAAAGTATAAAGTCAATGAAACAAGGTCTTGCTTATCTCCTTATAAAACATAAGAAAGAAGGAATACTGTATGAAAACAGATCAGAATCGGATTCATAATTTGACAGAATATGTACAAGGAATTATGAATAATGAAAACGGTAAGGAGCTATATTTGAAATATAAGGTTGATCTCGAACAGGTTACGCCGCAAGAGGTTTTTGAGATTTTTCATTCTCTGCTTCAGAAGGGCTCAAAGCCTACAGAAATACTGGTGATTCTTGATAAAGTAATCAATGTATTCTATAAAAGTTTAATCGGATACTCATGGAAAAGACCTGAAAAAAACAGTTTTGTGGATTATCTGTTACAAGAAAATCGTGCACTGATATCCAAGCTTGACACCATAAAGGAAATCATTAAGGAGAAGGATTTTCAAGTCAGAAAAAAAGAATTGCTTCCGAAAATCCGCGAGCTTCAGCACTTCAATCAACATTATTTAAAAAAGGAAAATATATTGTTTCCATACTTAGAAAAGAAGATGAAGAAATTTGATGGACTGGCTATCATGTGGGCACTACACGATGAGACAAGGACAAGATTAAAAAAGGTTATTGAATCTCTTGAAAATGAAGACTGTATAGAAGAAGAATTTAATATAGAGTTAGGGAATTTGTTTTTTGCTATGCATGGACTTATAAAGAAGGAAGAATTGATCCTTTATCCGGCAGCCAGTGAAATCATAGACCAAAATGAATGGATCGAGATGCAGAAACAGAGCCTAGAGTATGAATTTCCTTTCATTAAAAAGCCTGAACAAGAAATGGAGGAAAAGGACATCGCTGCAGGGATAAATGAATTTATTGCAGACTTTAAAGAAGGTTATCAGTTTAAAACAGAGACAGGAATTTTGGGATTTGAACAGATACTGATGATATTTAATGCCCTGCCTGTTGACATGACTTTTGTAGATGAAAACAATAAAGTGAAATTCTTTACTAGACCCAAAGACAGGATTTTTCCAAGGTCCCCTGCAATCATAGGAAGAGATGTAGATAAATGTCATCCGCCGCAAAGTGTTCATGTGGTCCATGAAATCATTGAAGCTTTTAGAAATGGCAAGAAGGATAATGCTACATTTTGGATAAATATAAAGGGAAAAATGATCTTGATACAGTATTTTGCTTTAAGGGATTCAATGGGAGTGTACAAGGGCGTTCTTGAGGTCAGTCAAGATATAACAGAAATCAGGGCGCTGGAAGGAGAAAAAAGGCTGCTGCACTGGGAAAAGTAATCATTTGATATTATTCAGAGTAAGCTGGAGCGTTGAGTATCCAATTAATATCTGTTAACGAAAGCGAAAGAATTGACATACATACAACTTTAGTGATAAAATAAAGTTGTTACTTGGAATATTTTGAATAATTTAATACTAGTAACAGGGTGAAGTAGAACCTTGAGTATCTGGGATGTGAGCTTTTTTACGTATGAAAATGTGGATTAAAGTAAGCATTTCGTGAGTGAGAAATCGTGTTTGAAAAACTTTTTTATTAGAACTGGGGTTTGGTTAGGACTTATTAGTCATGACCTATGCTACATAGTCTATATGTGGTATAAGACGAGCGAAAGCGAAGTTTAAACACTCTAACTCTATTGATGAGTTGGAGTGTTTTATTTTTTTAAATAGCTTTTATAATGAAAGATTCATACAGCCTTTACTCAAAAAAGTAAAGGTTAGGAATGATGATTTACACGATTTAACCTGAGTTTGAATATGAATTAGCCAAACATCTATGAAAACCATAAAGAGGGGTGGCAGATTATCTTCATGAACCAGAGATTAAATCGTTAAAAATAAAAATATCATAGAAGGAGAGTAAAATATGAAACAGAGAATGATGGTGCTACTTATTACTTTATTTGTACTGCTAGTGGTGGTTGGGTGCCAAAGCAATGACAAAACAACTTTTGAAGAAATCCTAGCTGACAAGGAAATGACATTTGCTATGACAGGTGCATATCCTCCCTTTAATTTTATTAATGAACAAGGTAATCTTGATGGATTTGATATTGAAATTGCAAATGCTTTAGCTGCAGAAATGGGTGTCAAAGCGGTGCCGATTACAACGGCATGGGATGGTATTATAGGTGGATTAACAAGTTCACGTTTTGATACGATTATAGGTAGTATGGCTGTTACCAAAGCGAGGCTTGAGCAGGTAAACTTTACAAAACCATACTACTATGACGGCGCACAATTCTTTGCACCTGAAAATTCTAAAGTCACAAGCCTTGAAGGTTTAGAGAATGGAACAGTGGGTGTTGTTACAGGTACTACATTCCACGACGCACTAAAAACTATGGACAACATTAAGGAAATCATGCAATTTGAAAGTGATGTCGATAACTTTATGGCATTGGAGCAAGGCCGTATGGACGGTTTAGTAACAGGTAAGTTTGTCGGCTTGCAAGCACCAAAAAAATATGGAATTGCAATAAAACCTGTCGGTCAAATGCTCTATGCAGAAGAAATTGCAATTGCAGTAAGAAAAGAAGATGAAGAACTACTGAATGCACTAAATGAAGCACTAGCAGAAATTATTGAAAATGGCACATATGAAGACATTAGTAATAAGTGGTTTGGTACGAATATTTTAGAAAAATAACAACCATAGGAGGTTAGTATGAGAGTAGTATCAGAACTGCTTATTGAAATAAAGCAATTTCTAAGCATTGTAATTGCTTTTGCACCTAAATTTTTACCGGCGGTATTAAAAACTTTAGAGCTTTCAGTGGTTTCAATACTATTAGGAACGTTATTCGGTTTGGTTGTTGTAGCTTTAAAATTGACGAAATTGAAAACACTAGAAAAAATTACTAACGGATATATTTCTATTGTACGCGGTACACCATTATTGCTGCAGCTTTACTTTATTTTTTATGGGCTGCCATTAATCGGACTTGAATTTAGTAGATCTACTTCAGCGATTATTGGTTTAGCCTTTCATAGTGGAGCTTACATCAGTGAAATTTTTAGAGGATCTATCAATTCAATTCACTATGGACAAGAAGAGGCCGGTAAAGCATTGGGAATGTCTAAATATCAAATATTTATACATATTATTTTGCCTCAGGCCTTCAAACGGTCTGTTCCGGCATTAGGCAATCAATTTATTATTGCTGTTAAGGATTCTTCCCTTGCAAGTGTTATTACAATTACAGAAACAATGCTGATAGCAAGGCAATTTGTTGCCGCAACCTATAATCCTTTTCCAATTTTATTCATAGCCGGTGTCTATTATTATGTCATTATAACAATAATAAGTCGGTTGTTGAGGAGATTAGAGAGGAGGCTTAGCGTGAATGAAAGATAAAGTAATCCTTGAAATTAATAATCTGCATAAGTCCTTTGACGACCTTGAAGTTTTAAAGGGCATTGATTTATCCATTCATGAAGGAGAGGTTGTCAGCATTATAGGTGGTAGCGGCTCAGGTAAAAGTACTTTGCTTCGTTGCATCAATTATTTAGAGAAAAAGACAAAAGGTGAAATCTATTTTGAAGGACGAAAAGTTGAGTCAACACCTAAAAGTCGTAATGAATTTAGGGCGAGAGTAGGAATGGTTTTTCAGCATTTTTACCTGTTCCCCCATAAAACAATTATTAATAATGTTATGATGGGTCCTGTGATAGTTAAGAAAAAAGATAAAAGGTTAGCTCGAGAAAGTGCATATAGGCTTCTTGAAAAGGTTGGACTTGAAGAAAAGGCAGATGTTTATCCTGATATGTTATCAGGCGGTCAAAAACAACGAGTTGCAATTGCGAGAGCTTTAGCAATGGAACCGGATATTATGTTGTTTGATGAACCCACTTCAGCCTTAGACCCTGAGCTGGTTGGTGAAGTGCTACAAGTTATTCAACGATTAGCAAAGGATGGAATGACCATGATGATTGTTACTCATGAAATGGGATTTGCTAAAGAAGTCTCTGATAAAATTATATTTCTTAATGAAGGTAAGGTTGCTGAGATAGGTACTCCGTATGACATATTTGAAAATCCAAAGGATGAAAGACTTAAAAGTTTTATCAATAGCATTTGGTAAATTCCATAGTGTTTTAAGCGCAGACATGTCAGCATAGTAGGAGAAATATGGCATCAACCATACCATAATAAGAAACTCTGCTAGAACTAAAATCATGTATGACCTTTTTCATATACCTATGTTTTTTATAAATGGTTTAATTGTCACATGCTGTATTAAAACCATGAATCATTGACCCTGAAGGCTTGTCTTGTTATAATATGGTAAGAAGGTAATATTATTAATGAAATGAGGGGTTTGTATAATGAAAAAGCTAACAGCACTACTTTTGGTGCTAGTATTGTTTATATCATCAATAGCAACGGTATTTGCGGCAGGGGGAATCAGTAATGAGGCAAAAGCATGTGAAGCCCTTGGAATGCTAAAAGGAGCAACCGGCACGGTTGATGTAGCCTATACAGAAATGGTGCCTAGCAGATTACAAGCGGCGATTATGTTTTTGAGACTTAAGGGCCTTGAAGCAGACGCATTAGCATTTTCAGGTACAACTAACTTTAAGGATATGAATGAAGTCAGCTGGGATGGAGGCAAAATAGTTATGGCATACCTGAAGGCTCATCCTGAGCTTGGATGGATCGGCAGCAACGGCTATTTCAGCCCTGAAAGTCCAATGTCGGCGCAAGCATATTATAAGGTCTTGCTTGAATCTTTAGGTTATACCCAGAAAGCAAATGGCGTTTCGGGAGATTTTACCTGGGATGGTGTCCTTCAATTTGCTGCATCAAAAGGCTTAAAGAAAACAGCATCGGTCACTCGCTATACAGTGAATGACATGGCAATTGCCACCCTTGAAGCATTGAAGGCAAACCTAAAGGGTAGTGCAAAGACGTTGGCTGAAGAACTGGTGGAAATAGGCAAAATCGAAGAGTCAGCGGCTATAGCCGCTGGAGTTATCGCTGCACCGGCAATTTTTGCAGTAGATAAAGTAGAGGCATCCAACCTTGCTGAAGTAAAAGTGGTATTTACAGGTGAAGTTGACAGGCTATCCGCAGAAAATATAAAAAACTATTCCATAGAAGAACATATAATAAGCAGTGCTCTGATGCAGCCGGATGGAAAATCCGTCATTCTAACACTGGATATAGATGATGCAATTGAGAATGCAGTACCTTTTGAGCAGCAAGAAGAGTATGTATTAGAAATTGATGAGATTAAGAACTTAGAGAAAACGCAGACTGTAAAAGATTATAAGACTAAAACGCTCATGGCATTAGATGCAGCTGCTCCAACAGCAGTAAAGCTTGAACTAGTGGGGCCATATAAGATAAGAGTGACCTTTAGCGAACCAATTAAGGATACAACCAATGCAAAGGTTGAAATAAATAATGGCGCATATGATGCAGAGGCAGAAGCCGCCGATGGTACAAGAGAGGTATTTGTAACCTTATATGATACATTGAAGGAAGGCACCTACAGCCTGACTATTTCTGGAGCGAAGGACTATCAAGGCTTTTCCAGCCTTAAAAAACCAATAAACTTATCCTATAAGAAAATTACTACACCGCCGACTGCCAGCATTACTTCCAGTACTGAGAAGGAAGTAGTTGTGAAATTTAGCAGGCCGGTTACGGATGAAGATAACGATGCATTGGATGGCAGATATTTCTATCACTCCAACACATCCATACATCCGGATGTGACTACAAAAGATAATGAAACTTACACACTGAATTTTTCAAATTACCCATTACCGGCGGGAAACGTAAAATTTGTGGTTCTTTATAAGGTAGATGGCTCATCCATCACAGACGAATGGGGAAATGAAATGAACGCCAATACGACCTTTACCTTAAGTATTACAGCAGATCGGATAAAACCTATGGTTACAGATATTGAAGTTGAGGATGAGCAGACTTTGTCCGTGTATTTCAGTGAAGCATTGAATGTAGATACCGCTGTTGACTTAAATAATTATCTTGTCAGAGATGACGATGATGAAAGCATCGATGTATTTGATGCTGTATATACCGTAAATACTGCTGACAGCGAATATGTGGTGACTTTAAAATTCGATGAGAAACTAAATGGCAGTTATACAGTTGAAATAACAGGGATTGAAGATATGGCAGCTGATTCTAATGAAATAGCAGCAAAGATATTCTCATTTGAAGTGAAGGATGTAGCTGGTATTGATTTAAGAGCTATTACAGCCACTACTGTTGAAGGAACCGGTACGAAGCCGGATTATATCTATATCACCTTCCCGGAGGAAATGATGACAGAAGGGGAGGAGGGTATTCTGAATAAAGAGAATTATTTACTGAGCGAGAATGTAGGAGAAGATTTTAACTCATTGACAGAAGAGGATACCATCAGTTCAATGACCAGCGAAAGAACAGTGAAGATTACACTTGCTGATAATGATGACTTTTCAGTGGAGGATGATGATTTCAGAATCTCTATTGGAAGAGTGGCAGATAAGGCAGGCAACAAGAGTCCATTATTCGCAGCTACAATCAATCCAGAGCCGGATACACCAATAGAAGCAATTGATTTTGTCGTCGTAGATATAAAGACAGTAGAAATAACTTTTGATGGAATAATCAAGTCTGCTTCAACCAGTGGATTCCGTATATCAGAGAATGGAGGAACAAAGGCAGCACCTACCGCTGTACGTCTAAGATATGAAGATACAGATGAGGATGGAAACGTTGAAACCATAGCATCACTCACCTTGAAATCTTCACAACAATTGGCTGATTCAGATGCACAAGGCATTCTAGAGGTTAGTATCATGGATAATGTTCTGAAATCAGAGACCGGATTATATTGTGAAGAAGATTTAGATAACGAAGTTTCCGATGGAATTGCGCCAAATATTACAGAAATTGAACAAACAGGCGCTGGTAGAGTTGCGATCAGATTTGATGAGGATATAGATGTTACGAATGCCGGACTGGCATCCACAGATTTTGTTATCAGGGATAAAAACAGCAGAGTGCTATTAGCAGGTGTG
>JARBUB010000116.1 GCA_029239905.1 Clostridia bacterium | reverse complement strand
CCATCAGTGACCTTGTTATTAAACCCCTTATGCAGCAGGAACAATTTGATACCTGCACAAATCAGCAAGAAGCCGTAGACCTAATAACCGCTGGGAATGTTTATTATTCTTCAATAAAAAGAAGAGAAAAAATCAGCGGCCTTTTAAATGATATACTGACAGGCAGTGCCGCCCTTATCTTTGATTCTGTCAATCTAGGCATTACGTTTGAGGCGAAAGGCTTTGAGAAACGAAGTATCACTGAACCTACGGGAGAAAATGTAATCAAAGGAGCCAAAGACTCCTTTGTAGAGACCATTAGAGTAAATACAGCCACCTGTAGAAGGAGAATCAAATCTCCCGATCTTCTAATTGAAGAAACTATTGTTGGGAGACAAACGATGACTCCAATCGCAATTGTCTACATGAAAAATATTGCCAACGAAGAACTGATAAAGGAAGTAAAGAAGCGTTTAGACAGCATTGATATAGACCGTCTCCAAGCATCCGGTTATATCGAGGAATTCATCATTGATAATAAAAACTCTGCCTTTCCTCAAATATTATCTACTGAAAGGCCTGATAAGTTTTGTGCAAATATTGTAGAAGGCAGAGTCGGAATAATCATAGACGGGCTTCCTGTAACTTATATCATACCTGCCACTTTTATCATGTTTCTTCAAGCACCAGAAGATTATTCCCAGCAATTTTTTATTAGCTCAATCATACGCTATATACGATATACAGCAATGTTTGTAACTTTATTATTGCCAGGTTTCTATGTTAGCATAACAACCTTTCATCTTGAGATGATTCCCACAGATTTGGCTATATCTATTGCTGCTTCTAAGGAAGGCGTGCCCTTCTCCATGCCAATAGAGGTCTTCATCATGCTGGCTGCTTTTGAATTGCTTGTGGAGGCGGGTCTCAGACTTCCTAAGACCATTGGTCAAGCAGTTTCTATCGTAGGAGCTGTTGTAGTTGGTCAGTCTGCAGTGCAAGCAAAGCTTATCTCCCCAGCAACAGTTGTCATCATTGCATTAACCGCCATATCAAGCTTCACTATGCCTAATCAAGATTTTAGCAACGCTTTGAGACTTTGGAGATTTTTGCTGTTTCTTGCAGGCAGCTTAATTGGCATGTTTGGCTTAACTTCGGGGCTTATACTTCTAATTTTTCATTGGAGCCAACTAGAGACATATGGAGTCCCATACCTGTCACCAATCGTATCAGAGGATCACAAACAACTCCAAGATATGCTGTTTCGATTTCCCCTTCGCTCGATGAAGAATAGACCGAATAATCTAAATGTAATTAGTAAACGAAGAATGAAATAAAAAGAGGTCTGTGTATGCGTAAATTTATCTGCCTTACATTTATCTTCCTTATGCTAGCAACAATAACTGGATGCTCTCAAATTGCCAGAAGTAAAATTGAAATAGATGAAGCAATGTTTGTAAGAGTGCTGTCAATAGATAAAGGTAAGAATAATAATGTAAAGGTTACGATAACCTCAAAGAATATGACTACAGAGCTAGGAGGCAGCAATCAGACATCAAGAAGAGAATCTTATAATGTTTCTTCTGAAGGCAAAACAATGATGGAAGCAGTGAGGAGTTTTTGGTCTTTTGCAGACAGAAGACCTTACTATGGCCATACAGAATTTATTTTGATAAGCGAGGAGGCAGCAAAGGAAGGGATTTTAAAATATTTGGACTATGTCAGCCGCGATCAGCAGTTCCGTCACAACTCAAGAATTTATATTGTTAAAGGCAGCACAGCCAGTGAACTAGTGGAGGACACACACACCAGCGGTTTATTTTTTGGGGATATGCTTAATAATCTGGAAAATAACATCGTTGGATTATCAATTTCAAGTAAGGTTTCAGTATCAGAAGCTATGTTTATATTTGATAACCCAAATGTCTCCACCTTTATCCCCTGCATAGAAATGACTAAAAAAACAGGGGAAATAAGCCAAGCGAAAGATAAATATGATATAGCCATTAAAGGTTATGCAATTTTTAAAAAGGATAAACTAGTTAGATATCTACTAGATAAGGAGGCAAGAGGTATTAATTGGGTAAAGAACAGGATTGCATCTGGGGTACTCTTAGTAAAAGGCAACAAAGGCGAGGACATTTCACTAGAGATAATCACTAGCCAAACAAAAATTAAACCTCTAATCACAAAGGATAATCTATCCTGTACCATAAAAGTGTATGTAAACTCAAATATAGATGAAATAACTGCACCAGACAATGTTTTTGATAAAACTAGTATTGATTATTTAAATATACAACAAGAAAAAGCGATAAAAGAAGAGATAGAAAACGTATTGAATAAAGCTCAGCAGGCAAATTTAGATTTCTTTGGTATCATACAGGAGTTCCATATGAAATATCCTGTTTCTTGGAAGGAAATAGAGAAAGGCTGGGGTGAGTTTTTTCCTCAAATCAACTTTAATGTTGTCGTTGATGCAAAGATAAACAGAACTTACTTGATAAAAGAACCAACAGGAAGTATTAATAAATAACTAAGGTGAGTGCAATGACACATTATTTAGTAATCATTCTAGTTTTAATTCTTATAAGTATAGCAGAAGCAAGAACTATGCTGCAGAAACAATTAACAAAGGAACTGTATGTTTATTCAGCTTTTGCTTTATTCATTATTGTTTATGGCTATCTCTACTTTTCATATTTATTAAATGTCAGTATATCCGAATTTTTCAATACGTTAATTGTACATAAGTAAGTTGCGAAGAAGATTTATCAAGTACAAAATCAGTAGAAGCATCCGATTTTGTATTATCCAAGATGTACTTTTCGCAACTTAACAACAGAAGAAAATGTTTCGCACTTTGTGCAAAACATATAGTAAGGAGCATAATGCAAAAAAAAAGAAATCAAATATCCGCTAGACAACTTTTATGCATATATGTAATTATTGTGCTGTCCCCTTTAATAAGAGTAGTTCCAAATTATGCAGCAAAATATGGAAATCAGGCAGCATGGCTTTCGCCTTTAATTGCTTTACTCCCTACACTTATAGTCATTTATATTTTAGATAGCATATTTAAACATTACAAAACTGAGAGCCTGACTGAGATATTTGAGGATATCATGAGTAAGCCTTTAGGAATGCTCATTGTGTTTTTATACTTTATTTGGTCAACAATTCTCGTTGCCTTATATATGCGATATGACGCAGAAAGACTCACAGGATCAATCTATCCTAATATTCATTATATCTTCTTTATCATTTTTACCCTGCTCCAAATTGCATATGCACTGAGAGCTGATTTGACGGTAATTGCAAGAATGGGAGAAATAATTGCACCTATCATATTTATTTTGTTTACTTTCCTAATACTTTTACTGCTGCCAATGATTAGACACGATACGATTCTCCCAATATCATATGTAGATGCTGTGCCAGTAGTTATGGCCAGCAGAGGTGCTTCAGGGATTTACTTATATTATTTTCTTCTTTTCTTTTTGAGTGATAAAATAAGCCATAAAAACAAGCTCAAAACCCAAAGTATAAAGACCATAATCATGTTGGTTGCAGCTACTATCGTAATGCTTATTTCAATCATAGGAATAATGGGAAGCTCCGTAGTTCAACGAATACCTATACCATTTCTAGTCGCTGTCAAGCAGATTTCAATAATGAAATCAATCCAAAATATTGAGTCTATCGCAGTAGCGATGTGGCTTATGGCGGACTTCATTCTAATTTCAGCCTTGATAATTGTCTCCTTAAATATAATTAAAACACTTTTTAGACTATCTAATATTAAACTGCTTCAAAATATTTACATACTAATGATTTATATTTTATCCCTTGGTATAAGCGATAATAAAATGGATCTTGAGACCTTCTCCCAATATATTATGATTCCTTTGAATCATGTTTTTGGACTCTTGATACCTATTGTTTTATTCGCTACAGGTAAAATTAGAAAGAGGCTTTAAAATTATTAGCGCTAATTATCACCATTAGAGACATACTGACATTACTTAAAGTAGAAATAATGATTATTACCAATACTTATACAAGTGTTCGTGTTACAAGGAGGTTTTTATGTTTATATTAGATTACAACGCTGCAAATCTTCAAGCCTGCATTAGCGCATGCATAGAATGCGCTAAGGCCTGCAACAAATGCTTTAAAGCGTGTTTGGAAAAAGACAATATCAATGAATTGAAGGATGCATTAAGTGTGTTAGTTGACTGTGCTGAGATTTGTTACGTTACTGCTGCATATATGTCTAAGGATAATATCTTTTCTTTAGAACTTAGCAGCTCCTGTGCAGAGCTTTGCGACAAATGCGCTGACATATGTGAGATCTATGAAGACTTGCACTGCCAAGCCTCAGTTAAAGCCTGCAAGCAATGTTCAGTAGAGTGCAAAGCATTATCAACATAAAAAAAGCACGGTAAAACCGTGCTTTCCTATTATTCTGGTATAAAAGTTGCGCAGTCTGTTTCTTGACTTTGCGAAGCATTTCTTGGTTGAACTTCAATCTTTGCAGCGTTGCAGTAGTCACCCTCTGTATGATAATGGCATGTATTAACGATGCATTTTACTCCAGATAGATGATGATTTGTTTTTTCAACTTTACCTTGCATTTAATTACCTCCTAAAGTCATAGAAAAGTTGCCTTTGCTATGCTTAATATTTTTTACATAGCTAGTTTTCTAAAAAATGAAAGGTTTTATTCCACCTAATTTTGCTTATTCTAATTCATAAGCATCTACTACCTTAGCCACATAATGATCCAAGCCCTCTTGAACAACTATAGAAATTGAAGGCGCAGTTTCATCCTCTGAAAAAGCACTATATACTCTTATATTATCATGTATAAAATCATCATCTTCCTCAGTGACAATTTGATATTCTCCATTTGGGCTATAACGTTCAAGCACATCGGTCACTCTCTCCAGCAAAGTATCTGTAGCACATTCAATCCCTTTGAGTTCTTCAAAAATTTCATTGTTGTCAGTCATACAAAAACCTCCTTTTTTACTATTTTGCCAAAATAGAGGTTTTTTATGTTGAAGTTTGAAAAGTTAGTGTAAATTTAAAGGGCTGACACCAGTTACATTTCCAATAGAAACGTTACACTGGGCAGCCCCTACTTTCTTCTATAATTGCGGCAATCTTACTATAAATTCTGTTCCTTCTTCAATCTTGCTTTGAACCTCAATAGTTCCCCCGTGAGCTTCTACAATTAACTTCGTGATAGTCAAGCCTATTCCAGAGCCCCCAGTCATTCTGCTTCTTGAGGAATCCACTCTGTAAAAACGCTCAAATATATTGTCTAAATGTTGTTTCTCGATTCCAATACCTGTATCCTTTACTCTAATTACAGCTGCTCCATCTATAACCTCTACATTGATATCCACTCTACTATTATCTTTAGAATATTTAACAGCATTCGACAATAGGTTTACTATTACCTGGGTAAGCTTATCTTTATCTGCAAATACTTGAGTAGGTTCTTTGCTGATTTCAATATATATATTTTTGTCCAGCATTTCTTTCTCAAAATTCATAGCAATACTGTTTATTAGTTGGACTACGTCAAAATGCATCTTTGTTAAAATTAGATTCTGTCCCTCAACTCTTGCCAAGCTTTCTAAATCACCAACAAGCCTGCTTATTCTGATTATTTCATCATGACAGCTCCTAAGTCTTGTGGCATCAGCTTCCCATATACCATCAATCATCGCTTCCAGATGACTTTGCAATGTAGTTAGGGGTGTACGCAGTTCATGTGCAACATCGGCAGTTAGCCTCTTGCGCAACTGTTCCTGCAGCTTTAATATATCAGCCATATTGTTTATGGTTCCAGTCAAGCTGTCTATTTCACTGATTGAAGAACTCGACCTAATCTTATTATCAAAGTTTCCTTTAGATATACCCTCTGCAGTATTTATGACATTTTTTATAGGCTTGCTTATTCCCCGGGCAATTAGAGTTCCAAGTACGATAGCCAATACTAACGCCAGCACTCCAACACCTATAAACACAACATTGAGACTATTTATAAAATCTAAATCGCTCTCTGTAAAATAAAAGGGTCCATAATAACCAATATAAACACTTCCTACTTTCTTAAAACTAACCATTATCGGATATTCAGACCTTATATATTCACCTTTCCAGTTAGGATAACGACTCATCATGTTATTGTGAATATTTTCCAACATACCTTGACACATGCTATGGTTAGACTGCAAGGCGTCCCATACCAAGTTGCCCTTTTCATCTTCTATTTTTAATATCAAGCCGTTGTCCAATGCACTGCTGCCTATATTCTGGATAGCTATAATATCAAAGGTTTGCTGCATTTCATACTGATGTGTTATCAGCGCAACTATTTCTAGATTCTTTCTTTCTTGATTCGCTTTTACATAACTTCGAAACTGCTTTTCTAGATAAAGATTAGAAAATATACTAATCAATACCACACATAGCACAGCAATTGCCAAATATGAAATTGTCAGTTTTGTACGCAAGCTTTGCTTCAATTTATTCACCACCAAATTTATAGCCCACTCCATATATTGTTAGGACATATTTTGGGTCCTTGGTATTTGACTCTATTTTTTGTCTCAAGTTCTTTATATGTGTATCAATGGTTCGGTCATATCCCTCATAATCCTCACCCAATACCAAAGTAATAAGTTCCTCTCTTGTAAATACCTTCTTTGGATACATTGCAAACTTCAGTAGTATCTCAAATTCCACAGGCGTTAAACTTACAACTAATCCGCTCTTTTTCACGCTATGACTTTCAATATTAATTATTAAATCACCTTGATTATAAGTCAAGACTACTTCCGCTTCATCGGTATTGCGAATTCTTCTTAATACCGCTTTTGCTCTGGCAACTAACTGTTTAGGACTAAAAGGCTTTGTTATGTAGTCATCAGCCCCTATATTAAGTCCATTCAGTATATATTCTTCTTCTACCTTTGCAGTTAGCATGATGATTGGTGTATCCCGAATCATTTTAATTTGCCTGCAAAGGTCCTCCCCATTTATATCGGGAAGCATCAAGTCTAATATCACTAAATCAGGTTTAAAGACTTTGTACTTCTCTAAGGCTTCCTTGCCATTAAGTGCAATAGCAACTGCGAAGCCCTCTTTTTCCATATAAGACTTTATAACATCTGCAATCTTTTCTTCATCATCAATAACTAAGATCTTAACATTACCATTCATAGCGTCACCTTCAATCAATGCATTAAACCACTGAAGCAGTGACTTCAGTGGTTTAATGCATCTGTTTATTTTTTACTCTTTGGTCTGTCCAAAGTACAACAGTCAAGCTTTTCATTCCCAAAAGATTTTTCACTTTCTTGTGCCAGTTTGCTAATAAATTTATTAATAGCCTTCTTTATTGCTTTAAACATACTATTCCTCCATAAATTGTTTTAGTGACAGCCTGAGCCACCACCAGCTGGAACATAGGCATTGGCCTCTTTTAATATTAACTCTTTATCGATATTATTTATATCATCTACTACTTTAACAAAGCTTGTCAGCATACCCATTCCACATGTGAACCCAAAGTCCTCCGTTACTTCCAATTCTGGGGTCTCAAGTTCTCCATTCTCTAAATCCAATCCTCCGCCATATTCTGGAAATACAGCAATGTTATTACATTGATTTAGACTCTTAGGATCAAACTTAAATTTTACCTTCGTATCCTTTTGGAGCACAATTACATTAGGATTAAATCCTTTATCGTCCACTGTTATATTTACTATTTGCAAACCATTTTCAGGTTTGGCAATATATATTTCATCAACTGAAGTATCTGCAATTAAATTTGCATTCGCACTATCACTGCAGCAGCTTCCGCCAGCTCCAACCGTTGCTGTGTCATCGGATTGTTTTACATCAGAAGCCTTAAGCTGCGTTATATCGTCAACTACATTGATTTTGCTGCGAATCATTCCCATCCAGCAGGAATATGGAATTGTACCGGTTTGTTCCGGTAAAAACTCTATTACATTCTCCCCTGCAGTCAATTTCTTCTCTATTCCAAGCTCCGGTATAATTACTGTACCATTGCAGCCATTGATATTTTCTTGTTCTGCATTTATTATAAACCTAACTGGTATACCTTTTTGTACTGTTATAGGTTGATACTTGTTTGAACTAAGTTCAATAGATATTGTCTGTATATTTCCCTCAACCTTTGCAATGTTTACGTTTCCATTTGATGCCGATACAGTATTGAAGCCTGATAAACCCATTCCTCTGGATATCATACCAACACCTAGTACTATTACTAGTATAGCACTAAATTTTAAAAGATTATTGGTGAATTTTTTACTTAAAATTGTACTTAGGGCACCTAAACCAAACATCAATGGTACTGTTCCTAAGCTGAAGAAAAACATTGAAGCCGCTCCGGCAATGAAGCTGCCTGTTCCCAATGCATATAGCTGCATTGATTGAAGCGGTCCGCAAGGCATAAATCCATTTAATAAACCCACAATAAAAGGTCCCTTATTTACTTTTCCGCTGTAGATTTTTTGACCTATAAACTTTGGCATTCTAATATTAAATTTTCTTAACCAAGGGAAAATATTTAGCATATTTAACCCCATAACAATCATAAATATTCCAGCAAGTACAGCAACAAGTCCCTTTGCCATACCTGAAAAGCTGACAACTGAACCAATAGCGCCGACGATACCACCTATTATTGTATATGAGACAACTCTACCAGCATTATAAAGCAAACTTGGTTTTAGCTTGCCCATCTTGCCATCGTCAACATTTCCATGGGAAACGCATTGAGACAAGTTAATACCTCCGCACATTGCAATACAATGAAGTGACGTCA
>JARBUB010000343.1 GCA_029239905.1 Clostridia bacterium | reverse complement strand
TTTTTGATCCAGGATATATTGAAGTTGATCATCTACGCTTTAATGGATGGGATTATGATAAGGGGGGGCGTGGTCAAATAACTTTTAAAGAAGCATTGGCATATTCTAGTAATCCTGTTTTTATTGAAGTGGGCTTAAAAATAGGCGCAGAATCCTTAATTTCTTACGCACAAAAATTTGGCTTTGGTCATAAGACGAGTATAGATTTTAATGATGAGGCAGAAGGCTATTTACCACCATCTGATAATCTTTATTCAGGTGAACTTGCCAATTTAGCTATCGGTCAGGGAAAATTAGAGGCAACGCCTCTACAGATTGCTTCCATGATAGCTACCATTGCTAATGATGGTATAAAAGTGGCACCTTATGTTGTTAGTAAACTGACAAATGCTGATGGTGTAGTTATAAAAACATACGATTCTCCTCCAGGGATTCGAATTTTATCTTCAAAAACTGCCGTACAAATTCAAGATATGATGATGGCTGTCACTCGTTATGGTACAGGTCAGGCAGCTTATGTTGAAGGAATTGGATCGGCGGGTAAAACGGGATCAGCCGAAACTGGAAGAAAAAATGCAGATGGACAGAGCATCAACCACGCATGGTTTGCTGGTTATGCCCCAATAAAGAATCCTCAATATGCGGTAGTTATTTTCGTTGAAGAAGGTATGTCAGGTAGTGATATCGCTGCGCCCATGTTTTATGAAATTATAAAAGAGATCACCAAGTTGTGATAGCGTAGCATAACGTTAATTGGCATACAAAGAACTAGGCAATAAATTAAATTTATGATAAAATATAAAAGATAATGAATTCTTATACTAAGGCTGTGATATGATGAGAGTAAAAAGGCCTTGTGTTTTGGCTATTTATGAACCGAATCGTTTTTGCTTATGGTCAAGACATAGTTATCTTTTGGCATTGGAGGCAGTTGCTGATCCAATTAGCAGCGCGAGTTAATATGGAAAAAAGATTAATAAAGCTTCATAAGTTTATGAACGAACATAAATTAGAATGCATGTTGATTCAGAAGCCAGAGAATAGACACTATTTCAGTGGATTCAGCGGTTCGGCAGGTATATTGTTAATTTCTAATCATTCTAATCTCTTATTAACTGATTTTCGATATATTGAGCAAGCTACTATGCAAGCTGCGCAATATGAAATTGTACGTTACCATACTATTGGTAAGACTTTGACGGAAATGATCAACAAGCTAGGAGTTTCTCAAATTGGTTTTGAAAGTGACTTTGTTACCTATGATGGGTATCAAGAACTAATTAACAACTTGCATTCTGTTAATCTAGTTCCTGTTCAATTGGATGCTTTGCGTATGGTAAAGGATGAAAGTGAAATTGCATTGATAAAAAAAGCCGTGAAAATTGCTGATAATGCTTTTTCTAGAATTGTATCTTTTATAAAGCCGGGTATGACTGAACAGGAAGTAGCTTTAGAATTAGAGTATTATATGCGAAAGTTTGGAGCAGAAAAACCAGCCTTTGATACTATTATGGCCTCTGGTAAGCGTGGAGCACTGCCTCATGGGAGAGCCTCTGAAAAAATAATTGAACTTGGTGATTTTGTAACGATGGATTTTGGTGCGGTATATCATGGATACCATTCTGATATTACTCGCACTATTTGCATGGGAAAAGCTACAGCTAAACAAAAAGAAATTTATGAAATTGTTTTGGCTGCCCAATTAGCTGGGGTGCAGGCTGTTGCCCCAGGAAGAATTGGCAAAGATGTTGATACCGTATCCAGAAATATCATTATAGATGCTGGTTTTGGTGAATTCTTCGGACATGGATTAGGGCATGGGCTAGGTCTTAATATCCATGAAGATCCGAGGCTTTCTCCCGAGGCTTTCTCCTGCTAATATACATACTGTTTTATTGAGAAATATGGTAGTAACAGTTGAACCAGGAATTTACCTGCCTGATTGGGGCGGAGTGCGCATTGAAGACACTGTTTTAGTTAGTGATGAAGGGTGTCAAATATTGACTGCTAGTAGTAAGCAGTTAATAGAGTTATATTAAATTTTTCTTTTATTAAATGGGATTGTGGAGGTAGTAAAATGATATCAAGTAGTGATTTTCGTACAGGAGCAACAATTGAAATTGATAATAATGTTTGGCAAATAGTGGATTTTCAGCATGTAAAACCAGGTAAAGGTGCTGCCTTTGTACGTACGAAAATGAAAAACGTACGTACTGGTGCAGTAGTTGAGCGTACCTTTAATCCGGGAGAAAAATTTCCTAAGGCTCATGTGGATCGTCGTGAAATGCAATTTTTGTATGAGAGCGATGGAAATTATAATTTTATGGATAATGAAAATTATGAACAGAGTGAATTAACACCTGAGCAGTTAGGTGATGCAGTAAAGTATCTTAAAGAAAATATGAATATTAGCATCATGTTTTTTCAAGGAACGGTAATTGGTGTTGAGTTACCTGTTGCAGTTGAGCTAACAGTTGTTGAAACGGATCCTGGTATTCGTGGAGATACAGCTACTGGTGGTACGAAACCAGCAAAAATGGAATCTGGCTGTGTAGTGCGTGTACCTTTATTTATTAATATTGGTGACGTTTTGAGAGTCGATACTCGCACAGGAGAGTATCTAGAAAGAGCATAAAGCGAGAGAGCTATTAAGATAGTTTGTTCATTGAATTAAAAAGGAAACTGTACTCTTACTTAAGTGAAGAATACAGTTTCTTTTTTAATTCAAGAGAGTAAATATTTGTATAAAAATAATTTAAAGAAGCAATATGATAGTTTAAAACAGCAAGAATGAACTATTTAAAAAATGGGTATAATGACAATATCGTAATAACTATACTTTAGAGGGGGCTTTATGTCTATGGGAAATATTAAAGAACGAGTAGCTTATTTACAAGGATTAACACAAGGGCTTAATGTCAATGAGCGTTCGGCTGAAGGGAAGTTGTTAATAAATATTATAGATGTCCTTGATGATATGGCAGAAGAATTTAATAATATTCAAATGGTACAAGAGGATTTAGAAACATATATAGAAAGTATGGATGATGATTTAACAGATTTAGAAGATGAAGTTTATGAAGACATTGATAA
>JARBUB010000115.1 GCA_029239905.1 Clostridia bacterium | reverse complement strand
AGATGTATCCGTCTGGACCTGATAATGTAACAACCTTACCACCTAAATGCTCAACCTTTGCACAAACGCCCCATGCAACGTTACCGAAGCCTGAAACTGCAACTGTCTTGCCTTCAAATGTAAGTCCGTCATGCTTAAGCATTTCTTGACCAAAGTATGTTACGCCATAACCAGTAGCTTCTGGTCTTATTAAGCTTCCGCCGAATGAAAGACCCTTGCCTGTTAACACGCCATTTTCGAAAACGCCTTTAATTCTCTTGTATTGACCATACATGTAACCAACTTCTCTAGCTCCAACACCGATATCTCCTGCTGGTACGTCAACGTCTGGTCCGATATGTCTGTAAAGCTCAGTCATGAAGCTTTCACAGAATCTTCTTATTTCTTGATCTGATCTGCCGTTTGGATCAAAGTCTGCTCCACCCTTGCCGCCGCCGATTGGAAGACCTGTTAGTGAATTCTTAAGAATTTGTTCGAAACCTAAGAATTTAACGATGCTTATGTACACTGATGGGTGGAATCTTAAGCCGCCCTTGTAAGGTCCGATAGCTCCGTTAAATTGTACTCTGAAGCCTCTATTTACTTGTAAATCACCATTGTCATCAACCCATGGTACTCTGAATACGATTTGTCTTTCTGGTTCAACAAATCTCTCAGCAAGGTTTGCATCAATGTACTCTGGATGCTTCTCGAATATAGGTACAAGTGATGGTAAAACCTCTTCTACTGTTTGAAGGAACTCAGGTTCGTATGCATTTTTCTTCTTTGTCTTTTCGATTACGCCTTGAATGTATTCAGAAGCGCTTAATCTTACTTTAGCCACAATAATACCTCCAATTTTTTATTTTATTTTTTAATTGTAAACTCAATGTATGCAATATGCTATACAATTGCATGCATATTATACGTATTCAACGCATTATATGAAAATCCTTCATATATAATATATTTTTCACAATGTTTAAATCTTCTGAATTATTCATCTTCTGAGGAAGAGAATATATTATATTTATCCCATATTTCTTCCAATCTTGAAAAGGAAGATGAAAGACTGGATCTCTCTTTAATACCAACAGAAATAATCAATGCATTTAGTACACTTAAAGGAGCAACAATTGAGTCTACAAAAGATTCCATATTACTTTTTGCTACTAAGGTATAATCTGCATTTGAGGCCAATGGTGACAATAAGCTGTCTGTGATTGCCACTATCTTTGCACCTCTTGATCTACAATATTCCAAAGCACTTACAGTTCTAGATGAATATCTAGGAAAGCCAATACCGATAACCAGATCATTTTCATTTACCCTTAATAATTGCTCAAATATATCACCAATAGTATAAGTAACAATGTGTACATTATCCATAATTAGATTTAAATAAAAACCTAAAAACTCAGATAAGATTGTAGAACTTCGGAGTCCTATTATATATATGCTTTTAGCTTCTGTGATTTCCTTCGTAACGTTTTCAAACACGTTGAAATTAATTTCTTCTAATGTAGCTCGGATATTCTCCATATCTGCTTTTAAAACGTTCTTAAGAATATTCTCTTCATTGGAGTAGTCAGTAGACATTTCAATTCTCTGTACTGTAGTAAGCTTTGTCTTTATCATTTCCTGCAGCATTTTCTGAAGCTGCGGATATCCTATAAATCCAATAGCATTTGCGAATCTAACTACAGTTGACTCGCTTACTCCAACCTTTTCACCAAGCTTTGCAGCCGTCATAAAAGCGGCTTTATCATAATTGGTCATAATATATTGCGCAATAATTTTTTGGCCTTTGCTTAAGTTATGAAATTTAGATTGTATCAGTCTGATTAAATCGATATTTTCGCTCATTTGTACCCCATCCTCTATATGTTTTGCACATAAGATTTCTAGTATCGTATTATTAAATTAATGATTGTTTTGCAATCTCATAGCCAAGGGATAAGGCTTTTCTGTTTAGTTCCTCTGTACCTTTTGGTACTCTCTTTAGCACTGCAGCTTCTAGGGCCTCATAGCTTACAATCTTTGTGATTTCAACAACAGCACCCATAGCTACAATGTTAGTAACCATTGGTTTGCCTAGTACCTTTGTAGCAGTTTCTACGATAGGTACAGAAATAACTTTATTCTTCACATCAGAGCTCACCACTACAGAACTATCTAGTATAAGAATACCTGTATCTTTTATGCCATGATTGTACTGTTCATATGACTTTTGTGTCAAAGACAATAAAACATCGCAATCTCTTACCTTAGGGAAATCTATAACCTCTTCAGAAATTAATACTTCTGATTTACTTGCGCCACCTCTTGCTTCAGGACCGTAGGATTGAGTCTGTACAGCATTTTTGCCATCAATTATAGCAGCTTCTGCAAGTATTATGCCTGCAAGCAGTAAACCTTGTCCACCGGAACCGCTTAATCTAATTTCATGCTTATCCATTATACATCTCTCCCCTGCAAATTATTAATGATATTTTGATATTCCTTGGTGTATTCAGGCTCTGGTTTGTTTTTAAATTCACCAATAAGGAATTTGCCTTCTAATTGCTCAGGAGTCATTTTTTCAGCTGCTGTAACAGTAACTGCGTTGTCCTTTTGCCATTGCATCATGTCAACCGGACCACCTTTTTTGTTCTTTCTACCATAATAAGTTGGGCAGCCAGAAATAGCCTCAATTAATGAGAAGCCCTCATTCATAATACCCTTCTTTACAAGGCTAGTAACAACATTGGCATGGTATGAAGTTCCACGGCCAACGTAAGTCGCACCAGCTGCTGCTGCAAGATCGCAAATATCAAAAGTTCTGTCGATATTGCCATATGGTGCAGTAGTACCCTTATCAAACTTTGGCGTTAATGGTGAGTATTGTCCGCCAGTCATTCCATATATATTATTGTTAAATATTATTGCTGTTAAATCAATATTTCTTCTACATGTATGTATAAAATGGTTTCCTCCAATTGCAGTTGCATCTCCATCTCCCATTATAACAATTACCTTAAGTTCCGGATTTGCAAGCTTTATACCAGTAGCGAAAGCCAATGCACGACCATGAGTTGTATGAAGAGTATTAAAGTCCAGATAGCCAGGTGCTCTTGAACTACAGCCTATACCTGAAACAACACATACCTTGTCAGGATCTAAGCCTAGTTGTTCAATGGCAACTGTTATAGCCCTTGTTATTATGCCGTGTCCACATCCAGGACACCATATTTGCGGCAGTTTGTCTGCTCTAAAATATTGATCAACCAATTGACTTGGCATTTTACAGCACCCCCTCTATTTTAGCAATGATCTCTTCAGGATAGATTATCTCGCCGTTTACTTTATTTAATCTCTCTATTTTCGTATGCTTATTGCATAATCTTTCTACTTCAAGCACCATTTGACCAAGGTTCATTTCTGGAGCAATGATCATTTTCGTCTTCTTTGATAGTTCAATCAATCTTTCTTCAGGGAATGGCCAAATAGTTATTGGTCTAAATAAGCCAACTTTTATTCCTTTCTCACGCAATAACTTAATCGCTGTTTTAGCAGCTCTCGCTACACAACCGTATGCAAAGATGATTATATCTGCGTCTTCAGTATTTTCTTCTTCCCAAGAAATGATGTCTTCTTTATTAACTTCTATCTTATCTACAAGTCTTCTTACAAGATCATTAGCTATTTCTGTACTATTGGATGGGAATCCTGTTTCATCATGAACAAGTCCTGTTACATGGTATCTATATCCTGCACCGAAATCTGCCATTAGAGGCACTAAATTAGCTTCCGGTTTATATGGAAGGTATTCTTCTTTTGAGCAGGTTGGTCTTTTTCTATCTATAATTTCAATATCTGATGCATCAGGAATTTCAACTTTCTCTCTCATATGTCCAATTACTTCATCCATCATAAGAAGTACAGGCATACGGTACTTTTCTGCTAGATTAAAGGATCTTATTGTTAAGTCAAAGGTTTCTTTAACTGAAGATGGACACAAAGCGATTACAGGATGATCTCCATGAGTACCCCACTTTGCTTGCATCATATCACCTTGAGATGGTGAAGTTGGTTGACCGGTACTTGGACCAGCTCTTTGAACGTCAACTATAACAACAGGTATCTCTGTTATAGCAGCATAGCCTATATTTTCTTGCTTTAGTGAGAAGCCGGGACCACTAGTTGCAGTCATAGATTTTAGACCTGTTAAGGAAGCACCTATAGCTGCAGCCATTCCAGCAATTTCATCTTCCATTTGAATGAATTTACCGCCTATTTTAGGCAATTTTTCAGCAGATAGCTCAGCTATTTCTGTTGAAGGTGTTATAGGATAACCAGCATAAAACTTCATACCAGCTGCAATTGCGCCTTCAACACAGGCCTCATTACCTTGCATGAGTCTAATCTTTTTGCTCATTTTTCTTCCTCCCCACATATATAGCATAGTCAGGACATCTTAGTTCGCATAAACCGCATTGTGTACATTTATCAATATCTGCGATTGTTACTTTCTCATTCTTAAGTACTATCGCTTTTGTAGGACAAAAAGCAGTACAAATTCCACAGCCTTTACACCAGTCAGCATTAATAATAAGCTTTCCGTAGTCTACCTCGTTGGCTTTTAAGCCTTCGTTTTTCATATTGCGACCTCCCCCTTAACATATTGCAATTTTAACTTCATTTTTGCTTTGAAAAAAAATATTTTGCAACTTTGCCTTCATTTTTAGTATATAATATAGAAAATTTTATTGCAATATGAAAATAAAATAATAGTATAAATTTTATTTTTAATGGTTTTGCACGTTCTGACTTAATATAAAATGTTTCGTACAAAACATATTATTACCAATGCAGATTCCAACTTTTTACTTCACTCATAAGACTATAATCTGTCATATCAATGTCTATAGGAGTGATGGAAATATATTTATTTTTTACTGCATAGATGTCAGTATCAATATCCTCAGGCATTTCGATAAGCTCACCGGCTAACCAGTAATAATCATTGCCATTAGGGTCCTTCCTTACTTCAAAGTTATTTTTGTATATCTTTATACCAAGTTTACAAGTTTTAATGCCTCGTATTTCCTCAATGCTATTAAATTTAGGTATGTTGACATTGAATATATGATCCTTAGGTATTCCATGACTCAGAATCTGTTTGCATATTTCTTTTGCTGCCATACCTACAGCGGTCATATCAGTGGCATCGTGATCTTCATATGAAAAGGCGATGGCAGGAATTCCGAATATAGCACCTTCAACAGCGGCGGAAACTGTACCTGAGTAAATAACATCGGTACCAAGATTTTCACCCATATTTATTCCGGATACTATTAAGTCAGGTTTAACTTTCATTAGATTTTCTACGCCAAGCTTTATACAATCTGCTGGTGTACCATTTACCCACCATGCTTTGATCTTTTCACCGAATATATCCATTTTTTTAGATCTTAAGGGTGTATGCATGGTAACTGCATGTCCCGTTGCGCTTTTATTTCGTTCCGGAGCTATAACATATACTTCACCTAGCTCCTGCATCGCCAGCGCCAGTGCCTTTATACCTGTTGCGTGTATACCATCATCATTAGATATTAATATTTTCAAATTATTTACCTCCCTAATCAATTATATTTATTATTGATTATTTTCAATTTTAAATGCACAAACTAAATTAACAATATGTTTTGTACCAAACCTTATTCATAATTATGGGATGTGCAAAGCGTTTTCCTTATTAATATGTTGCTGAAAATCCAGTTCTAGTTATTACATTCTATATTTTTGCAACATATCTATTTTAATGCGACAGGGTGATTATATGATACAAATAGATGATGCTGGAAGCGGCAGCCTAATTGGCGGCACATGTATTGCTGCAATAAGGACTGATACGGGTGAATTTTATAATGAGATTATTCCTATAGACTTATTTAATTATGAGAACTTTAAAAATAAAGCTTATATTTATTATGCGACAGATATTATTAAAAGAGGGATAGAAAGCTTGCACATCTCCAAGGAAGAGCCGATTAACATCTGTCAGGGATATATATTTGATGACTCGAGAAATTTTTTAAAAAAGGAAAATTATAATTTTACAAAAGGTAAAATAGTCGATCCTTTACAGTCAATAATTGAGAAGACTTTTGAAGAGTATACAATATCTCTCGGTCTTCCTAGAGAATTCATAATGTATACTAAATACCCGTTCCATCTTCATCGAATACTTAAATGGGTTTACTCTGATTATGATAAGCGGATATCCTTCTGTAAGACTGGTTGGAAAAGCTGGAGTAAGTACAGCGAACTTCCCGTTGATACTTATTATGATAAGGTTATAAAGAGCAATTATACCTGCTTAAAATGCGGCAAAAGGATAAATGATAATTCTTCAGTTAAGGTACTAAGATTCGTAATTGATAAACCCAATTATGTATATTTGCATAAGCATTGTTAATATTTAAGAAAGGCATGGTTTTCACCATGCCTTTGCCAATCAATTATACAGGATATGTTCTTTGCTCTTTGTCGACAAGTTCGCTATCTATAAGGTAATTTTTAGCCTGCCTATCCTTAAAGAATTTTAATGCAACTTGTGGGAATAATGCATAGGATAGTACATCCTCTTCCTGTTCGTAGTACTCCTTCATTTCAGCCTTAACTGACTCTAACTGTGGTGCTATTAAATCTGCTGGTCTGCAGGTAATAACCTCTTCGTCGCCAATAATCTTTTTTCTTATTTCATCTGATATAGGTACTGAAGGACTACCATATTTGCCTTTTACATAATCCTTTATCTCTGTAGGTATCATCTTGTATCTTTCACCGGATATTACATTAAATACAGCTTGTGTACCAACAAATTGGCTGGATGGTGTAACTAGTGGCGGATATCCTAAATCTGCCCTTACCTTAGGAACCTCCAGCAATACCTCCTGATATTTATCAGAGGCGTTTTGCATTGCTAGCTGTGACATAAGGTTTGACAGCATACCTCCAGGAACTTGATAGGAAAGAACTCTTGTATCTACATTAAATACATTCACATTCAAGGTGCCATTTGCTATATATTTATCTCGTACTGATTTAAAATGATCAGCAATGTCACTTAGCAAGTTAATATCCAAGCCTGTGTCAAACTCTGTTCCCTGTAATGCGGCTACCATTGGCTCTGTAGGAGGCTGTGATGTGCCTAATCCAAAGGGTGAAATTGCAGTATCTATAACATCAACTCCAGCTTCAATTGCCTTTAGATAGGTCATATCTGTCATTCCACTTGTAAAATGGGTATGAAGCTGAATTGGAATATCAATATTCTTTTTAAGCTCTTTTATCAGTTCGTAGCCATAATAAGGAGTCAGAATGCCTGACATATCCTTTATGCAAAGGGAATCTGCCCCCATATCTTGTACTTGTTTAGCCAGCTTAATGTACATTTCTGTATTATGAACCGGGCTTGTTGTATAAACTACAGTTCCCTGGGCATGGCCACCGAATTTTTTAGTTGCTTTAATAGCGGTTTCAATATTTCTCAAGTCATTTAAAGCATCAAATATTCTTATGATATCTATACCATTCTTAATTGAAAGTCTTACAAACTCTTCAACAACATCATCAGCATAGTTCTTGTAGCCTAATATATTCTGCCCTCTAAGAAGCATTTGAAGCTTTGTATCCTTGACCTTGGATTTTATTATTCTTAAGCGCTCCCAAGGATCTTCATTCAAAAATCTAAGACAAGTATCGAATGTGGCTCCACCCCACATTTCCAATGAATGATATCCTACTTTATCCATCTTTTCTAGTATTGGAAGCATTTCCTGTGTATTCATTCTGGTTGCAATTAAGGATTGATGTCCATCCCTTAAGCCAGTTTCCGTAATCTTAACTTTTGCCATAAGTGTTGCTCCTCCAATCTTGCTAATTCAATTAGTAACTTCGTTATATAATTTATATCATATTTTAATTAGAAAATATATATATAAATAGTAAATTTTAGATGAATTTACTATTTACATGTTTTATTGCTGTTACATGGTTTGAAATAGCCAACTAAACTTACTTTATATATATTATTAAAATTATCTGCCTCATACAATTCACTATATATACGATTGATATCATCAATTTCATCAGACTCAATGATCCTTTGAAATCCTAAGAACTCAGCGAAATCTTCACATTCACCCGGTAAATATGCTTGAATTGCACCTTGTAGCTCAGCAGAATTCAGTATGGTTTTAACAAGCATTGTACCCAATTGATTTCTTCTATGGTCTTTTTTAATATGTATCCAATTCAAAATGCATTTGTTGTCTATAACCATATAAAATCCACTGCCGCATATTTCATTATTATCAATAATAATCATCATGTTTTCAAGCATATCATTCATTGATTTCTGATTATAGGCTAATGCTTCTTTATTCTGATAGATGTATTCCAAATCTTTCGGTTGAACCTTTCTTACTTGTATCATTATTTACCCCCTAAGCTATATAAATATTCTATTTCACTGTTGGTCAAGTGTCTCCACTGTCCTGTATTCAACTGGCCTAGCTTCAAACTTCCTATGCTTATTCTTTTTAATTTTATTACCGGATGATCAATTGCATCACACATTTTTCTTACTTGGCGGTTTTTGCCTTCGTGAATGGTGATATTTACTATGGTATCGTTATTTATGTATTTTAGTATTTCCAGCTTTGCTGGTGCTGTTATATAATCTTCGATGACAATTCCTTTATCGAAGATTTCAATAGCTTTATTTTCAACTCTGCCTTGCACAAGCGCCTCATAGGTTTTTGTTACGTTATGGCTTGGATGTGTTATCTTAAATGTCAGATCTCCATCATTTGTCAATATAAGCAGTCCCTCGGTATCATAGTCAAGCCTTCCTACGGGATATAGTCTTTCCG
>JARBUB010000114.1 GCA_029239905.1 Clostridia bacterium | reverse complement strand
GAGTCGTTCATACTTATAATCTGCGCTACTCCGCCACCCGTTGCCCCTTTGTTAAGAATTATAGATGCTGCTGTATCTATCTTTATGTCTGAAGGATCCATTAGTTTACCATCTTTGATTATTATAGAACCCTTGAGATAATTTATAATTCTTCCGTCATCCAAGGTCATCTGGTTTGCAGTAAACTTCACATCACTTATTCTTTTGTTTATTGAGTCTTCATAGCCGTCTCTAAGCAATCCATGTACTATTTCCTCAGTACCATAATTGTTTCTAGATACTGTATAAATTGTCTTGCCTATATTGTCCTTCAGCTTTCTCATATCTATTAAGCTGTTTCCATTATACAATGCCGCATCATCAGAGAGCTTGTACTTGATATAGTCGCCCTGCTTCACCCAGTCATTGAAGACATAGTTGTAAACATTAGAAAGAATTATTTCTCCCGTTGCAGGCAGCACGTCTTTTATTTCCCCTCTGTATAGGTTTGCTATCTTAACACCATCATTGCTTTGTATTTCTATCCTAGATACATAGTCTCCCATAGAGGAATCTATGTAAATCTTAATTTTATCTCCAGGCCTCAATACATATTTATTTACGCTAAGTTTGTCCTTTATTATAGGTACATCGTTGCCTATAATGTATGAGGCTTGTGTGTCAGAAGCATCATCAGGACTAATGAATAAGTTATTTCCTACAACTTCCCGTACTCTACCAGTGAGAATTTGAGTATAGGGTTCTTCTTCATCAACACTATCGGTATATACTTTGACTTCCATAACTCTGTTGTCAGCCACCGTGAGAACTGCATCCTGATCAAACCCGATAGCTTCTATCCCTTGCAGCTCATCATTAATATATATGTCTGCATCCTCCGCTAACTGAAGGTACTGCCTATTTAGATCTTCATCCTCCACCTTTAGAACTCTGCCCAAAGGATCTGCAAACAATATCTTCACTGCCATTTCCTGATTATTTACCTTGTCTGAAGATATATCTAAATCAAGTGCTCTTAAGGTAGTTCCTTCATATATAATCGTTGCTGGCGTATTACCCTCTGCGTTGTTTATATTTATAGGTACTTTTTGTGCTGTAGTTACAGTGTTAGGCAATAGTTTAAACTGATAGGCTTTGCCGCTTAGATCTGTCATTTGAACTGTTCCTAGTAAAGAATTATAGCTAATGAATTTACCCTTCAGTTCCTTTAACTTGCCCACCTGCAGCAGCTGCACCTGGTTGTTCTTTGTCAATGTGTATTCTACTATGTCATCCTTTTGTATCAGGCTTTCATTTCCCACCTTACCGCTTTTTATAACCGGTATGCTTTGAGTGTCTGCAGCCTTCATATTTATCGTTTCACCTTCTGGAGTTTGCACTATTATGTCCGTAACTGTGCTTGATTTTTGTCCAAAAGGATTGATATCCTTATTAGCTACTTTAGAGGTCACCTTGCCGTAGCCGGTAGTAAACTCCAACGCCGCTAAGGAGTTGTCTGCTGCTTTGGAGATCATCGCTGCCAAATCTCCTCTTTTGATTCTGCCCTTTGGTATATAATTAGCAGCTGTTTCGCCTTTAAGTATGCCCATGCGATGTATTGCTTCTACATAAGGAACAGCTGCGGTAGAGATCGTCTTCCAATCCTTATAGCCGTATACTTCCATTGTCTTTTCGCTCTTTACCGGCTCCAAGCCCAGTGCCTTAGCCGTCCATACTGCTGCTTGCTCTCTCGTGGCTGCAGTTTTCAGAGCTTTGTCGTTGGATTTTTGCTTCTTCATTCCAACTAAGAGATTATCTCTCTCCAGTTTAGTCATTTTCCAGTTCTTCTTGGCTATAGCAGCTACTTCTTTTTCTACAGCAGTAATTTCTGCCTTTGTAAGTGCCGCCATTGCATCAATTTCTTGTGCTGTTATAATGCCGGAGCTTTTAGCCATTTCTATATGCCCGCCAATGTATGCATCTACGGTGCTAAGATTAGGATTCTGCAGTTTAAGGGCTTCACCTGCCGCAACTGCTTCATCCTGCTTACCTATAACCCTGACAAGGTCAGCCAATATATCTTGCTTGGTAGCATAATCGTTTGGTCTATACTTTGTATTGCCATATTCGTTTATCGCTGAGTAAACAGCCATCCGCAATATGTTATCGGTGTTTACATTGCCGGAAATGTCTGTGAAGGAAGCGTTTTTGATTATTGCACTTCCATTAGGCATTCCTGTATATACTGTGTCTTCCCCTTGTATTCCCGCAGGTAGCAATGTCATCAGCATAAATAGAGCAACTATTAGGGCTATATATCGTTTTGTTTTCTTCATTTCATCACATCCTTGGGTTGTAATTATCGTACAAATTTGCCAATTAGCATGTATTCACCTGGTTTAGATGTTCTAGCTGTCAATATGGTTCCAAGATTCTGAGCCATTAGTATTTCGAGCTTTCGAGTTGTATTATTATAATAGGCTATATATAAGCCTCCTGGGTATCTCTTCTTTACATCATTACTAATATTGAAGCTTAAGTCTGCACTGCCGTTTAAACCTTTGATATTTACTTTGGTCTTTTCTACCTGCATTGATAAGCTTATACCCACAGGCTTAGTTACTGCTTTGTACCCCTTTGGCAGCTTACGTAATATTTCATCACCCTTAGCCTTTAAATTATAGTTTATAACTATCGACATCATCGAGTCGGATACTTTAGCAATGGGCACTGCGGCTGTTTCATTTACCAGCAAGTTATTGCTCACCATCTTTAAGGTAAAGTCTTTATCAATAACTGTAATTTTGTTATTTGGATACTTTCTAAGGATCTCTAATCCTATATTTGCACTTTTTGAGTTAAATGCACTATAGCTGGTTTGATTAAAATATACTACCAATCCACTTCCATAGTTGCCGAGGGATTTTTCTCCCACCGTAACGATTAAGCTGTTACCCAAGGTAGATACCTTGTCAGTTTGAGCTAAGCCAGACTGATATTCCCCTGGAACTTTATAAAAGTCAGTGATCTTTTTATCCTTTGTCTTTACAAAGGCGGTAGATGGCGAGAACGACGATGGACCATAGTCATTTACTGATTTAATCTTAAAGCTATACCAAGAGGAAGCCTTTAGTCCATCAACAAAATATCTCAATCTTCCTTCACTAACCTCATAGGCCTTTACACTTCCTACATAAATATAGTTGTTTATATAGGAACCATCTTTGCTATATGCTGCATAAAGCTCATAGTGGTTTGATCCTGCAATTTCACTCCATTCCAGCTTAATTGTATCACTGTCAACCACTTCAATGGTTATATATGACGGCGAGTCTGGAATAGGTTTCTGATAATTTCCATTTATTACATTACTTACTCCACCATCTGAGTTAACTACTATTACAGAAGCATCTCCAACCTTTAGCTTAGGTGTTGTAAAGGTCAAGGTTGTGCTGTTTTCTATTTTTACATTAGCAGCCGCTACTCCGCCTACGATAACCATTTCAGCGTCATATATATTGTAGCATGGTATTCCTGCTTCTCCCTCTTTGAGGTCTGCTTTCGCCTTTAAAGTACCGCCAATTATTACTCTTGCTCCATCTAAAAAATCCCCGCCATTCAACTTTATGGTTTGTCCGCCATCTATAGAGAAAACGATTGGATTCAGCGGCAAGTTTTTCTTTACATCATAAACTGTGTCAATTTTAGGTGAGCTAACAATATTAATAGCATCTTTCTTTTCTGCAAATCCGAAGTCAGGGTTCATAACTTGTATTGTCTTTTTACCGGGGGTTAATCCCAAAGGCACCTTTACAACTAGTTTGCTATAGCTGTCTAGCGCAACGCTTGCGCAAGGTATTCCATCTATTAATACCTTGGCTCCTTCTCTAAAATCAGTACCTTTAATTATTAAAGTATTTTGACCTTTAGAGGACGTGTTTGCAGGCGTTACACTTTCAATTATTGGATTGCTTTCCGGCATCTTGTATACGATATAATGGGGCTTGCTTATTGCTGAAGAATCAGCAGTGGCTCCATCCTCATTAATCACCAATATTCTATATAGCTTATCCAAATCTTCTAATGTGCCTTTTGGCACCTTAACCACCAGCTGATTATCATTTAAGCTTCTGCTGACAATCTCAAGCAATTTGTTACCCATATAAACCTTAACATTACGCCTAAAATCTGTTCCATTTATGGTAATAAAAGCACCACCATCTAAAGGAGTGTAGGTATAGTACTCTAAATCCGTACTGCTTTCATCACTGTAATTAGATATTGTACCATTGGCCAGTTTTACCTTGTTCCTTGGGGATATATATGTTATCGTGGGTTCGCTTGACGGGTTTAGCACTTCTATAGTCGTAGATGCAGTACCATTATCCGTATTTCGAACGTACATATTTCTTTTATTTATGCTTCCTACCGCAGGGGCTACGGCTGTAATCTGTCGGCCATCGTTTTCCCATTTTGCATAGGCGGCTACTCTTCTAGTAACGATCGCTTGATTAGGAGTTACCTCCACAAGCACGCCTTCATCCACCAGCTTGTCATCACCCAAATCTAGTTTGCCATTCACAATAAACAAGTGAGCAGAACCAAAAGGTATAACTAGCTCTCTAATAAGGGTATCTGTATCACCATTTATCTTATAAATGCCTACAAGTGCTGAATTAACATAACCTCTTGCATCATACTTGACTCTCAGTTCATTTATATCAGTAGAAAGTGGTCCCCTAACAGTATCAATTACCTTTCTGTCTCCGGTACTTGCATCTCCGAATATAACGAGATTGTCAATTTGCGTATATGCATTCGCCGGTGTACTTGTATGCCTATTTACTTTCTCGTATTGTTCAGTTCCGGCAGGATTATCCGGCAATCTTAATAAGCTTTTTAAATCGCCTTTTGTAAAGCTTGTACCATTTATTTGAAGCTTTGTACCACCGTTCTTAGCTATAACCCCCGGTATTACAGAGGTAATGGCAGGCTTCGAAATCTCATAGGTATAGCTCTTAAATGTGTATGCCCCCGCGTCGTGATTGACAACAACCACATCAACAGGTCCCTCTTTTTTACTTGGGGGTGCTGTTGCAATCAAAGTGAGATCACTGACCCATTCAACCTGTGCTTCAATGCCGTTGAAATAAACTGTTGGCTTATCACTATTATCAGGTTTTCTGCGGAAATCACTACCGCTGATAATAACTTTTTCCCCACCTGCTGCTGATCCTCTGGCAGGATCAAGTTTGGTTATGGTAGGCTTACTGCCTGGTATTCTATATTTGAAGCCTGGTTTGTATACCGCCATAGCTCCATCATAATTCATTACCATAACAGGAACATCAATGTTGTCTTTGCCTTGAGGCAATGAGTAGGGATATGCAGGCACTTGTACAATTAGTTCCGTTGTATTTATATAGTCAACTTTTGTCGCTAATTCAGAACCAAAATAAACCTTTAAACCATCCATATCATCATTTTTGAAATTTGTACCTGTTATTCTTACCACAGTGCCTCCAGCGATCGTACCACTAACAGGAGTCATTGAAAGAATAGTAGGTTTCGAACCAGGTTTTAAATATTCAAACATAATATTTTCCTTGGATCTAGCACCATCAGGGTTTAATACTTGTACAGTTAAATCAATTGCGTCTATTAATTCACTGTTTAAGTAAGGAGCCACCCCGTTTTGATTTAGACTATAGAATCTATCCGGAATATCTACATATATCGTTGTGCTGTCTACTACGGTTACCATCTTGCCATCTA
This sequence comes from Clostridia bacterium, assembly GCA_029239905.1. Taxonomy (GTDB): domain Bacteria; phylum Bacillota; class Clostridia; order Lutisporales; family Lutisporaceae; genus GWB2-37-7. Next base: position 3,164 of record JARBUB010000114.1, on the reverse strand, counting down.
AAAGATAGGGAGCTAGTGGTCCTGCTGCACCGTCAGGGTCAAAGTTTCCATAAAAGTATATACCTCGGTCAGGATTATCTGCAGGATCTGTGATGCTGTAAGCTCCATTTGCAAACTGGTAGTTATATGCATTAAGTTCCTTACCGCCCAGCAATACGACAGTACCCTTACGCTTAGGATCGTCGGGATTTGCAATACCATTATCCGGCAATAAGAAATCTTCCCCCTTTATTACCAGTTTAGTACCGTTGCCGCCTTTGGTTGGTACTATTTTGGTAATTTTAGGAGCTGTAATAATTAGTTTATATTCAAACTCCATTTGAGCCATAGATCCATCTTCATTAATAAGCTGCAGCATAGTCTTTCCTGGCAGTGTTCCTGGAGGAGGTGTAATAGTTAAAGTCTTACCATCTGCAGAAACATTCTTTTTAATGACTGCCTTTTCTCCATCTATCGTTACTATTACTCTATCACTTCCAGGTACTGACGGGTCAAAGTTTTCTCCCGTGATGAGGACATCTTCTTTCGAAAAAGCTCCTCCACGTAAATCTGCATATGCTTCTTTAAGGGAGATTATCTTTGGCTTATTTACACTTGGTCTTATTGAATTCTTAAAGGTAAAGCTCTTGGGTAGAATACCCTGCCCTAAACTGGGGTTTATCACCACCACATCTACAGCTCCAGATAAGAGAGAACTATTTCCCTTAAGTACAAACTTTAATTTTGTGCCAACTAGAATCTTTTTACCATCCACCACTCTGTTTAGATCGTCATATACCTTTATCTCTGATGCGGGTATAGACCTACTACCTATTTTAACCGTAGGTCCTACGCCAGTCTCTAATACTTCGAAGTCCTTACCCTTAATCGTCATATATAAGTCCTCTGCAGAAGGTCCGAATTCTGGCGAAACAGAGGTTAGAACAGGCGCTAGTTCATTGGGGATATATGTAAATCCTTCTGGGATACTAGCTTCCTCCACTCTGGTGTAATATGGATTAATAGTGGCATCAGTACTATCCAAGACTGTAGTAGTCGTCTTGATTGTAACGTCAACCTTCTTGGGTTGATTTGGATTTAGATTAACGTTGGCAGGATTTACCACTATTTTATCCTTATTTATCTCAAACTCAGGAGTACCTGACATCTTAACTGCACCATCAATAAATACACTTATTTGTCTAATTATAGTTACAGGTTTTCCATCATATGTTCCGGTATACATTACCTTATATATGTCTGGATTATTAAATTGGGGGAAACCCGTGATATTCCCATACCCTGGGTCTGTCGCTGTCTTGGTTACTCCTGCCACCTTGTCATAACTGGCAGGATCAAAATATCCGATATTTCTGCCTGTAATAGTGGCAGGCTTTATTTCAGTTTCTTTCTTACTGTTTGGGGTTATTCCCTCTACCGTCAATGAATTTCCTATATTTAAAAACACAAATGCATTCGGTATCACATACTCACTATATCCATCTTCATCTGTTAACATTAGGTCTACTATTCCCGCAGTATCGGTATATATGGGAAGTTTAACCTTCAATCCAATAATCTTACCACTAGAATTTTTTATAGGGAGTAGATTAGTACCCATAATATCTGCTTTCCCATTTTTACCTTTTACATAAATCTTCATAAACTGGTCAAAATTCGAATTATTAGTTACTTCATCTCCATAAATATTTATGATGTTTTCTTTGTCTTGAGGACCGGAATTTGGGTCAACCTTTACGACCTTGATGCCACTTAACTTATTTACTACTGAAATGGAATCCTTTAGCGTAGACACTATTTGACGATTCCCATTAACACTGAGGTTTTTTATTAACATAATAGCGTGTGATTTTGGATTGCTTGGAGGTATAACCTTCTTTAAATCAATTCTATTTTGTCCAATTGCCTGCACTATCGCAGTATCACGAAGGTTATATTCGGTTTCTTGAATAAAGAGCTTGTAGTCTTTTGAAACGTCTACTGGAACATCTGTTGAAAGCAAATTGTTTAAACCAGTACCTGATATAAATAGGGGTTCATCAACATATACCTTATTTAAAGATACTCCGTTGATACTAGGTACGTTGCTTATGTCAAAAATTATGCCCGTTCCGGTTATATTTTCGGTACCCTTATTTAAAATAACTATTTTTCCACCCAACCCTAATTCACTTAAAGAATCTTCATCATCAATAACAATTTTATCCTCATCAGACATAGCTATCTGGGCTACAAAACCCACATTCCCTAATTTTACTTTTGGATTGTCAAAGAGCGTCCCAGGTGGTGCAAATATCGTCAACTTGTTTGTTGTAACTCCATTTTCTCTAACTCTCTCATAGCGGACGCCAATTTCATCTGGGTCCACAGCGGCCAAGACTTCTGCGATTCCTGGGAAGAGTGAAAACACCATAGAGAACACTAAAAATACTGATACCAATTTCATCATTATTGACTTTGTCTTTTTCATCAAGAGTACCTCCTTAGATACAAACGTTATATGTAAAAAATAATTATATACAAAATCAGTAGAAGCCTCCGATTTTGATTAACAAACATGTTATTATAAAAACATCGGCACTATATAGTTTATCGGCAGAAAAAACCTATGTTTTTACTGTCGATTTACATCAAAATTATACCATATTTGCCATGGAAATTAATGCTTGTAATGTAATCTTAACATAATCATGATTATCTAAGATGTTCAAGTTTTAATGCATGCTATCTGACTGAAATTAGGAGTTCTATATTAAATTCCCTAGCATATGCAGAATGACATCCCTTATGCAAAAACCTATTGTTAAAAAATATGCAATTGTGCATAAAATTCACGTTTTTTGTATAAATATACCTGAAGTTTCATGATACTATATCGATATATATAGGCAAGACTAAGTTGCTACGCATAGCCAAAAGTTTAACAATCAAGTCATTCCAATAGTTTCATTTAAATTAAATCATATAGATATCTAACTTATAAAAATACCCTAGCTGAACTTTTTTTCTATTTTTTTACAAAACCTATTGCATATTCATTCCATGTATAATATAATAGAATAGTATTTAACCCCTTGAATATCTCTTTTTCATAAGGAGATATTCAATCGTTAACCCCACTCATATTTGCACCTGACAAGGTGCACTTTTTTTTGTGTTTTTTT
>JARBUB010000113.1 GCA_029239905.1 Clostridia bacterium | reverse complement strand
CCACTGTTTTCGAATCCGTAGTAACCTGATATCAATATATCGTACATAAATTATCCCCTTATATATTGCGAGAATTCTTAAGTAGTTGCATATAAATCTCGATGTTGTCAGCCACCATTTTGCTGATTGAATATTGTTCAATTACTGTGTTTCGGCAGAATAAGCCCAAGGCCTGACGCTGCTCTGGAGAGATATTTACAACACTCAATATATCTGCTAAAAACCTTTCTGTATCAGCAATTTCTTGGCCTCTGCCTGAAAAATTTGTCTTTATCGCAATATCAATATTACTTTCATCCAGCACACCTGCCTATGAATAAATCTGCCATTGCTGTAAATTTGTTTATGTCCATCCGTGGACCGGTTATGATGACTGCGTCTCTGTTGACAGTCTCGTTTATTTTGTCTGCAGTTTCCTTTATAGAACTCAGTATGCTGCCGCCGCCGACTATAAAGAACTTCAGGTTTTTCACTTCAGCAATAAGCTTGGGAAGCATCTGCAGTATGTTATTCAGTATATCTTCTCTGTCTTTATCGATTCTGCTGACATAAACCACTTTGAAATTGTCCTGTGATAGGTTAAATTCCTTCATGAGCATACTATAATCCACGTCAGGTGAATATCTTTCTGTATCAACACCATTAATCGTGATTTTAATATTATCTTCATCAATCTTATAATTATCTAGTAGATATTTTTTTACATCTTGGCTTACGGCAATGGTCTTTTGACCCCACCGAGTAATGTATTTGAGTCCGCCGGTAGTCTTCCAAGTTCCATGAGCTGTGGTTACAAAGGCGAAGTTCATTTTTTTGTGCAGCATATTACATATAAAGCCAGGTATTCTAGCGTGTGCATGCACCAAGTCAATCTTTTCATCTAAAACGATCTGCTGTAGCATTTTGTATGCTTTGTATACATTATCTGGTCTTTTGTTATGCAAAGGTACAGTGTAATGTCTTATTCCGTAGACCTCTAAATCCTTTACAAAAACTCCGCCATTTGATGCTACTACAACATGATAGCCCTCTTTCTTCAACCCTTTTGCCAATTCCACAATGTGTGTTTCGGCTCCTCCGATACCAAGGCTCATGGTGGTTAGTAAAATATTATAGATTTGCATTTTACAGCCTCCATTTATTTATTGAACGAATTGTTTTACTTCCAATTATTCTTCTGCTACATTTATTCTATGTATTTTAGCGCCTAAGCTTCTAAGCTTATCTTCGAGTCTCTCATATCCTCTGTCTATATGCTCTATATTACTGATTTCCGTTTGCCCTTCTGCAGCTAAGCCTGCTACAACCATAGCGGCACCAGCTCTTAGATCAGTTGCAAACACAGGGGCTCCTGATAATCGTTTTATACCTTCAATAACAGCAACTCTACCTTCGACACTTATTTTCGCGCCCATTCTTTTTAACTCATCAAGGTATTTAAAGCGGGATTCAAATATGCTTTCTGTTATGATGGCAGTTCCTTGAGATAAAGCCAGTAGAACGCTCATTGGCTGCTGCATATCAGTAGGAAAACCCGGGTAAGGAAGAGTCTTGATATTGACTGCCTTCATTTTCCCATTGCTTTTAACTCGTAGTGAATCTTCACTCTCTGTTATTTCTATTCCCATTTCTCTTAGCTTTGCTGATATAGATTCTAAATGAGTTGGTATAATATTCTTTATTAGTACGTCACCTTGTGTGGCTGCTGCTGCAGCCATAAAAGTACCTGCTTCCATTTGATCAGGTATTATGGTATGTTCGCAGCCGTGCAGTGCTTTTACACCCTTTATTTTTATAATATCAGTGCCAGCACCCGTTATTTTTGCACCCATTGCATTTAAAAAATTAGCAGTATCAACTATATAGGGCTCTTTAGCAGCATTTTCAATTGTAGTAACGCCTTTTGCCATACTAGCAGCCAGCATGATATTAATAGTTGCACCTACACTAGCAAAGTCTAAATATATTTCTGTACCCACCAGCTCGGTTGCTGATGCTATTATCATTCCGTGGGAAATCTTAATATTTGCACCTAAGGCTTCTAAGCCTTTGATATGCAGATCAATCGGTCTTACACCGATATCGCAGCCTCCCGGAAAAGGTACCTCTGCGTTTTTAAACTTACAAAGCAGTGCTCCTAAGAAGTAATATGAAGCACGCATTTTTTTTGCTAGGTCATTATCGACCTTGTGCTTGCTCATGCAGCTCCCATCAATCGTCATAGCATTCTTACTGCTTTCAACCTTAGCTCCCATTTGAAGAAGAAGCTCCTTTAGATATGCGATATCTCTTATATCAGGAAGATTCTTTATTGTACATTTTGAATCAGCAAGAATTGCTGCAGTTAATATAGCCAGAGCAGAATTCTTTGCACCGCTGATGGTAACCTCACCTACTAATCGATGTGAGCCTTCTATTATAATCTTTTCCATTCTTTCGACCCCTTTAATTCAATTTATCTTTTGTGTTTCGCACGAAATAGTTTAATTTTAGTTCGTTTGGTGCAAAACATTTTCATCTGTTATATGCTGTGAAAAATAGATATTTGATAATTCAAAAGCAAATGCTTCTACTGATTTTGAATTAATGATTCTTTTTCATAACTTATATAGATTCTTGTTTGTTATAGATAGTTATATTATACCAAACTTTACATGATAACTGACAAGTTGTTTACCATTTTTATAACAATTTCTGAAAATCTATTCTTGAAATGCTGGGACATATGTAATAATATTGAAAACTGAGGTTGTATTCAATGGCTGAAGGTAATAGGCATTGGTCATGAATATGTGTTATAATTATTTTGAAAAATGACCCTTCGGGTTGATAAGCGGGTGAAAGTATGAGAAACACAGTAAAAATAGTAGGAATAGAGATTGATAAACTGGATTTTTTAGAAGCGCAAGAAAAGGTTGCTGGATTTTTGGAAGGCGATAGTTTAAATATGATTTTTACACCCAACAGCGAAATACTTTTGGATGCAGTAAAGGATAGGGAGCTAGAAAATATATTAAATGATGCACAGTTGGTAATTCCGGACGGGATAGGTGTAGTGATCGCATCAAAGTTTTATGGCACACCCTTGAAGGAAAGAGTAACTGGTGTAGATTTGGCCACAAAGATACTTGAACTGGGAGCCCAAAAGAACTGTAAGCTGTTCTTGTTAGGAGCTTCACAGGAGTCTGTTACTTTGGCGGCAGAAAAGATTCAAGAGGAATTCAAAGGGATAAATATTGTCGGTATAAGGAATGGGTACTACTTAGAGGATGAGGAAGAACAAATAATAGATGAGATAAGTGAAAGTGGTGCAGAAATACTTTTTGTTGGGTTAGGGGCTCCTAGGCAGGAGAAGCTTATATATAAGTACAAAGATAAGCTAGGTGTCAAAATAGCCTTAGGTTTTGGTGGAGGCATAGATACACTTTCGGGTACAGTAAAAAGGGCACCAGAATTTTATCAAAAAGCAGGCTTGGAGTGGTTATATAGGTTAATAAAACAGCCTAGTAGATTTAAGAGAGTTCTTAAGCTGCCTAAGTTTGTTTTATTGGCAATGGTTGATGCCGCTACCAGCAAGTATTAATTATGTATTCGTGTTTTGGAGGTTTACATGAGATCGACAGAAAATATACAATATCAAAATAAGGGTGAAAAATTACGCAGCAGCATAATGTCTTATTTGGGCATAGCCTTTGGATCAGTCTTGATGGCATTTTCTATCATACTTTTCATAAAATCCAATAATATCGTGCCCGGCGGGATAATGGGAATCGCGAATATAATCAATTATATGACAGGCTTCCCTGTTGGTCTGACAACCTTGTGCTTCAGCGTTCCTATTTTCTTTATAGGACTGTTTAGCTTGGGAAAAGAAGTAGGAGTTAAGACGATATATTGTAATGTTGTTTATGCTGTAGTGGTTGATTTTCTGGACAGAAACATTGCAGCCTTGACGGGAGATCTATTTCTAGCGACCATTTTCGGAGGGGTTCTAATGGGCACTGGAGTTGCATTCATATTGGGCTTTGGCGCTACCTTTGGAGGCACGGATTTAATTGGCAGGATTGTACATAAATATATCCCTTCCATACCTACTCAGTGGATTATGTTTTCTTTTGATTTCATGGTTATTCTTGTCGGTGCAATCGTATTTGGACCTGAACTGGCACTGTTCTCCATAGTTACAATATTTGTTTCAACTAAAATGATTGACGTCATACAAGAAGGTGTAAACTATGGGAAAACATTTTTCATAATATCTGAGAAATCAGAAGAAATCGCAACAGCAATATTAAATGATGTAGATAGAGGGGTTACATCTCTTTATGGAAAAGGAATGTATACGAAGCAGGATAAGGATGTACTTTATTGCATTGTTGCCCGGAGACAGGTTGTATATGTAAAAAACAAAATATTAGCTATTGACCCCAAAGCTTTCATCACAATAGGAGATGTAAGAGAGGTAGTAGGTAAGGGCTTTGGAGATTCATTATTTATGAAATAAGGCGTCCCTCTGGGGCGCTTTTTATAACCGTATTGTATTATTTATTTTAAAAACACATATTAATTAATATGTTATATGTTTTACACTATATGTTTTGCAATAAATCGGAATGTGTAAAACATTTTTCTTATATAGCTTTGAAGGGAGTGCAGAAGGATATGGAATTGGAAGTTAGGGATTTGAGAAATGTATGTGACCCAGCAAGCTTTGCCTTTGAAACAACAAAGGAACTTGAATCTTTAGATGGAATTATCGGACAGGGAAGAGCTGCAGCAGCAATGGAATTCGGACTTTCAATAAAACGGTCAGGCTATAATATATTTGTGTCCGGTACGACTGGGACAGGAAGAAGCAGCTATACAAAATCCATTGTAAATAAAATAGCTCAAAATGAAAAAACACCAGGGGATTGCTGTTACGTATATAACTTTAAAACTCCTGATAATCCCATAGCAATCAATCTTCCTGCCGGCATGGGAAATAAACTGGAAAAAGATATGAGAAGGCTTATAAAGCGCCTTAAAATAGAAATACCCAAAGCTTTTGGCGGAGAAGAATATCAAAATCAAAAAAATGATATTATACAGTTTTATAAAGGTAAAAGTACTGAATTAATGGAGCATTTCAGCCTCTTTGCAAAAGAAAAAGGCTTTATCATTAAAAAAAGCGAAAAAGGCATTATGACCATACCTGTAATGGGAGATAAGGTTATTGAAGATGAAGATTTCTTTAAGTTAGATAATGAACAAAGACGGACAATCGAAGAGAATTCTATTATTATTCAATCAAAACTTTTGGATACCATGAAGCAAGTGAAAGAATTAGAGAAATCTGCTCTGGAAAAGCTTGAACAGCTAGAGGCGAAGATAGCCTTGGTTACAGTGGAACAGCCAATTACAGATTTAAAGGATAAGTATTCAATTCACAACAGTGTTTTAGAATATTTACACTCTGTTCAAAAGGATATTATTCATAATATAGATGAATTCCTTGGACTAAACAAGACCGTGGATGAAGATAATATGATGCCTGAAAGAATTAATAATAAAGACTACACAAATAGGTATCAAGTAAATCTTATTGTCGATCATAGAGATACAGTAGGCGCACCGGTGATTTTTGAATCAAATCCCAAATACCACAACTTGTTTGGGAACATTGAATATGAAAGCAGTCTTGGTGTGATAAAGACGGATTTTAGCAGAATAAAAGCTGGGTCCATCCACAGAGCCAATGGGGGCTATATCATAATAAATATGGCTGATTTGATTCATAATCCCGAAAGCTGGGAAGGGTTAAAGAGGGCAATTAAGACCAACAGCATCACCATAGAAAATATCTACTCGATTGCAGGAATCGTATCAGGAGGAATGAAGCCGCAGCCTATATCTTTAAATGTAAAAATAATACTAATCGGCAATGGTCAGCTTTATCATATACTGTACAATTACGATGAAGACTTTCGCAAGCTGTTCAAAATAAAAGCAGATTTTGATATAGATATGAGCGCTGTAGATGAAAATATAATGAAATATGCTAAATTTATAAGCAGTCACTGCGAGAAAAAGGATTTGCTCCATTTTGACAATACAGGAGTTGCATCGGTGGTGGAGTATAGCAGAAGACTAGCAGAGCACAAGAATAAGCTTTCAACACGGTTCAATGATATCGTCGAAATATTGATTGAGGCGGATGCATGGGCAAGAATAGATGGTGAAGAGCTTGTATCTTCATATTATGTTAAGAAAGCAATCAATCAAAAATATTATAGATCCAATAGAATAGATGAAAAGCTGCAAGAACTTATAGATACAGGTGTCATTTTAATTTCTATAGAGGATAAGGTTGTAGGTCAGGTAAATGGGTTGTCAGTAATGGACTTTGGAGACATCTCCTTCGGCAAGCCATCTAGAATCACTGCTGTTACCTATGCAGGAGAAAAGGGAATCATAAACATTGAGAGAGAAATAGAAATGAGCGGAAGCATCCATGATAAGGGGGTACTGATATTGTCAGGATACCTTGGAGAAAAATTCGCTCAGGAATTTCCCATGTCATTATCAGCAAGCATTTGTTTTGAACAGTTATATGACGGTGTAGAAGGAGACAGTGCTTCTAGTACTGAGTTATATTCGCTGCTTTCGAGTCTAGCTGAAGTACCCGTAAAGCAAAACATAGCTGTTACAGGATCTATAAATCAAAAGGGAGAAATACAGCCTATCGGAGGGGTAAATGAAAAGATCGAAGGCTTTTTTCAGACCTGTAAGGCAAGAGGGTTAAAAGGAAATGAAGGGGTAATGATTCCCCATCAAAATGTAATAAACCTTATGCTGAATGATGAAGTGGTGGAGGCAGTAATGCAAGGGAACTTTCATATATATGCAATTAAGAATGTTGAGGAAGGTATTGAACTATTGACAGATATGCCAGCGGGATGCAGAGATGAAAATGGTGAATATGCCGAGGGTACTATTTTTTACAAAGTGCAGAAGAAGTTGGAGAAATATGCGAGAATAATGGAAGAAATAGAAATTCAAGAGGAATAAGACAGGAAACTGTCTTATTTTTTTTATATGAGAAGGAATTTTCCAAATATTATAGAAATGAATAGGAATATATAAAGAATTAACATATTATGTGGAAAAACACAATTTATTGTCAAAGGACAAATATCATGAGGGGGTATATCTTATGAAACTAAGAAGTTTATTGTTTACAGTGGGACTGGCTATAATACTTGTAGTCGCTATTAGCTTTGGCAGTTATTATTTTATGAATCTAGAGTTGCAAAATATTGCAGTTGAGAGTGCAAAAGCAACTGAACCTCTAAAGGATGTTATAAATAGCGTTAGGGAGTCATATTTGCTAGTCAATATAATGACGGGAGCGCTAATTGGGATTATTATTTTGATTTCTACTTTAATTATTGCAGCAATTATCATCAAGCCAATGAAAAAACTTGCAGATAGCGCAGGAGAAATCTCTGTGGGGCAACTTGCAATAAAGGCTCATAATAAAGGCTTTACAGGGGTTGTAGGGAATAGTATTAATAGGGTTGTTGGTAACCTTAAGACTATATTGTGTGAAATAAATAAGATATCGGAACAGAACAAGTCCTTAGCGGATACACTAAGTAAAAGTGTAGAGCAAACAGATCGGGCTTCAAGTGAGATCGCCACTGCTATAACTGATGTAGCCAGCAATACAGGAGAACAATCCAGAAACCTTATGAAAGCAAAAGACAGTACAGGAATCATGACTAAGAATTCTACTGAAATAGCAAGAAAGGCTAAGGAAACACAAGATATAGCAAAGAATATGATATCGGTCATTCAAGATAGCGGAACAGTATTCAACAATCTTACAGGTAAACTTAAAGACACTGCAGAGGTAAGTATAGGGATAGCTGATAAGGTGCAAAATCTTTACAATGAAGCAGATAAAATTAAGAATATAGTTACAACAGTAACAGAAATAAGCGAAAGAACGAATCTTCTAGCACTTAATGCAGCTATCGAAGCTGCTAGGGCTGGGGAACATGGTAAAGGCTTTGCAGTAGTTTCTGATGAAGTTAGAAAGCTGGCAGAACAGTCTGCAAGGTCTAGTGAAGAAATTAGACAGCTAATACAAGGCATTATTGAGAGTATTAATGAAATAACAAATAAAACTCAAAATGAAGTAACAAGAATAAATGAGGATATCGCTTTTGCTGACAAATCAAAGGGAGTCTTTGAGGAAGTTGCAAAGACAACTCAAAACACATATGACTCGGTACAGCATATTTTTGAGCTGGCAGAGCAGTCCACTATCTTAGCAAATAAAGTCAATGTACTAATGGATGAAGTATCGGCTTCAGCAGAGGAAACAGTTGCCTTTACTGAGGAAGTATCTGCATCCGCGGAGGAACAGTCAGCAGCAATGCAAGAAACAGCGGAATTAATTAGAAATATGAAGGATATAGCCAACGATATTGATGGTAAGCTTTATGAATTTATCAGCAAAATTAAAATAACAGAAAAGCAAGAAGCAGTTGTTCAGGAAGGATTTAAGGCATTACACGTTATTTCCCAACAAATAAGAAGCAATAACATGAGGATTGACAGCGTATCCCCTTATTTGAAGGAGCAGCAAGGGAAAAATAAGCAGTTTGAGTTAATAGGTTTATTTAATGATAGAGGAAGACTAGCTTCGGCAACAGAGTTATCCTTGATTTCAGATAATGACTACTCCTACAGACCATACTATAAAGAAACCATAAAAGGAGTAGAATTCAAATCTGAGCCTTATATATCAGCATTCTCCTATAACTATTGTATCACTGTGGCTATTCCTTTAAAGGATTCGGGAGAAAGAGTAATCGGAGTAATAATGGCAGATATTTGCATAGAAGAATAAGTGTAATATAACGAGGCAAAAAGATGTCCTCAACTTCTGTAAATGTCAGATTTCGATTTTAGCGATACTCGTTTGACATGTATTCTCTGCCTCGTTGAAACGCTCGGGTAGATTTTTGCAAAAAAACAAAAATCTTTCAGTAAATCTTGTTATAATGTAGCTATAGCCTTTGGGTTATAGCTACATTTTTATGCAAAATACTTGATGGGAGGTATATTATGTTTGGAAAAACAGTAATTTATGCTCATAGAGGGGCATCGGGCTCTGCCCCTGAAAATACCATGGCAGCCTTTAGAAAAGCATACAATATGGGAAGCAATGGGATAGAATGTGATGTACAGATGACAAAGGATGGCAAACTG
>JARBUB010000112.1 GCA_029239905.1 Clostridia bacterium | reverse complement strand
TCACTGCATATGCACGGACAATGTTTGCAATATCGATGTAGGTATCATCAAATCATTTCTGATAAGCGGAATAGAAATTAAGTTTTTGATGGCTATTTTAGCTCACTTCCGCAACAGTATTAACAATATGATATTTCAGGATCAGGATGATAAGAATTCTATATTTAAGTATGTAGAAGAAAACAATAAATACTTTGATTCACTTCAGCTATCCCTGTTTAGGCAGTGGGAGGATATAGTGAAATATGATTTTCTACTGAAGCAGGTTTTTGATATCACTCCATATGGAGTTTTCATACAAGAAGGAAATTATATTACCTATGTCAATGCTATAGGCGAAGGAATTTGTGGGTATAAAGCAAAACAATTAGAATCAAAGAGCATCTTTGATTTTATTCATCTTGATCATGTACAAATAATAAAGCATGATAAGGTAGCAGGAGATTGGTCCGGGGGGATCATAAAGAACAGGTACGAGTGTAAGATAATCAATGAAAACGGTAATGAGAGATGGATTAATTTCTCAATTGGAGAAATTGAGATAAATGGACGAAAATGCCTTATTGGAATGGCTGTCGACATTACAGATCATAGGCAGGTAGAGGAGTATAGGATACAAGCTAGCGAAAGTATAAAAAAGCTAAATAAGGTAGTTGAAATGGATAAGATGAGGACTGAGTTTTTCTCGAATCTTTCCCATGAGCTCCGCACACCTTTGAATGTAATATTGGGCAGTCTTCAATTGGTAGATATGTACAGTTCAAATACCTCTGACCCCTATATGGAGAAAACAAGGAAATATCATAAGATTATGAGGCAGAACTGTTATCGATTATTGCGGTTGGTTAATAATTTAGTTGATTTAAACAAATTGGATGATGGATATATGCATATGAATATGGAGAACCACGATATTGTAGGAATCGTATCCAAAATCGCTGCCTCTGTCTCTGATTATATTGAAAATAAAGGAATCAATTTTGAATATAACTCAATAACTGAAGCAAAGGTGATAGCTTGTGATCCTGACAAGATAGAGAGAATTATCCTAAATTTACTTTCAAATGCTATAAAATTCACAGATCCAGGAGGAAAGATATCGTGCAATATTTGGGATGGGGGTAATAGAATATACATCTCAGTAAAGGATAGCGGCATAGGAATAGCAAAAGAGAAGCATGACATGGTCTTTAAGCGATTTGTACAGATTGATAAGTCGCTTTCACGAAATCATAATGGCAGCGGTATAGGGTTATCCCTTTCAAAATCCTTAGTAGAGCTGCATGGAGGAAAAATCAGTTTGATAAGTGATACAGGCATGGGTTGTGAGTTTATTATTGAATTGCCTATTCATGAATTGACTATATTGGAGACGGCTAACAAGGAATCTCAATATAGCAGTAATAATAAAATAGAAGCAATTAATATTGAGTTTTCAGATATATATTCGTAAGCAAAGGGGCAGCTATGCTGTCTTTTTGCTTTTAGATAATAGGTTGTAACATACAATCAAATCTTTAGCAAGAATATAATTTTGAAAAAAAATTCAAACTTTAAACTTTGTAATTTATGGCAAAATATATCAATATGATATATAATATACCTTGTTAGTGTAGCACAATTATATAAATTATTACAATTAATGTGTTACATAATAGTTTTCAAGAATCAAATTCAATGATTTTATAATATTAGATGGGGGTGTCATTTTGAGATTAGAAGATTTGGGCGTAAAGGTACATCACAACCTTAATTTAGGAAAGCTTGTGGAGTACTCGCTAAAAAAAGAGGGAGCTACTTTGACTGATACTGGTGCATTAAGTATTAACACGGGTAAATACACTGGAAGATCTCCTTCAGACAGATTTATAGTTGATAGTCCTTCAGTACATGATAAAATTGATTGGGGAAAAGTTAACGTACCAATCAAAGAAGAGGTTTTTGACAAGCTATATAAGAGAATAATGGGATACATAAAGGAAAAGGAAATTTTTGTGTTTGATGGTTTTGTAGGTGCTGACAAAAATTATAGAATGCCTATTAGACTAATTAATGAATTTGCATATCAAAATCTTTTTGGACAGCAATTATTTATAAAACCAAAAGCTGAGGAATTAAATGATTTCCAACCGGAGTATACGGTTATTGCGGCACCTGGATGTCTTGCAACTCCAGAATTAGATGGCACTAACTCAGAAGCATATGTCATTTTAAACTTAGAAAAGAAGATTGTTATCATCGGTGGAACAAGGTATTGCGGAGAAATTAAGAAGTCTTTATTCTCCGTAATGAATTATATATTGCCTTTTAAAGGTGTTATGCCAATGCACTGTTCAGCAAATGTTGGCAAAGATGGAGATGTTGCTTTGTTCTTTGGACTTTCGGGAACCGGCAAAACGACATTGTCTGCAGATGGCAACAGAATGCTGATTGGTGATGATGAGCATGGATGGTCAAATGATGGAGTATTTAATTTCGAAGGTGGATGCTATGCGAAATGCATAAGACTTTCGGAGGAAAATGAACCACAAATTTGGAATGCTATCAGATTTGGTACAGTTTTGGAAAATGTAGTATTAGATGAAAATGGAAAACCAGATTACGACAGTGAAGAATATACAGAGAATTCAAGAGCAGGCTATCCTGTATCTTATATAGACAATGCAGTAGAAGCTGGCGCTGGCGGCAATCCATCAACGATTATATTCCTGACTGCAGATGCAACAGGGGTATTGCCTCCGATCTCCAAGCTTACAAAAGAGCAGGCGATGTATCATTTTATGGCCGGCTATACAAGCAAATTAGCAGGTACTGAAAGAGGTATTGTTGAGCCGACAGCCACATTCTCAACTTGTTTTGGTGCTCCATTTATGCCTCTAAGTCCTCAGACCTATGCAGAATTGCTAGGAAATAAGATAAATAAGCATGATGCAAAGGTGTACTTAGTAAATACTGGCTGGAGCGGCGGCGGCTACGGTGTAGGCAAGCGTATGAAGCTGGCATATACACGGGCTATGGTTAATTCAGCAATAGATGGCAAGCTGGATAATGTAGAATATGAGATAGATCCAATTTTCAAATTAGCTATCCCAAAGGAATGCCCTAATGTGCCATCGGAGCTTCTAAATCCTGCTAATGTATGGGCAGATAAAGCTAACTATAATGAGGCAGCTAAAAAGCTTGCAAAAGGCTTTGTTGAAAACTTCAAGAAATTTAAGGACGTTGCACAAAATATAGTAGATGCAGGTCCTATAGCTTAAATAAAAAAAGCCGCTCAAAGTGAAGTGCACCCCAAATGTTAGACAAAAATAAACTAACATTTGGAGGTGTACTTTTTTATGCTTTTGTAAAGCTAAATTTTTCTTTAAATTTTAATATTAAAACAACTAACAAGGACAAACTGCAGGCTATCGCCATAGATTTGTACAGGAAGAATGGGTCTCTATATTGAAGTAAAAAACCACCGCCAAGATTGCCTATTAAGCCACCGAGACCGAAACCTAGGGACGAAAGCAATGTAATTCCTGAAGCTCTTATCTTATCCGGCACAATTACATTTATATATTGCATAGTAGCAAATAAATATAATGGATAAGTTATACTTTGCATAAATTGTATGGCAATAACCACATTGTAATTCGTACTATAAGCTGACAATAACATTCTAACTATGTATAGAACCAATGCGAGGATATATATATTTAATACACCATATTTTTTAAGCAGCTTAGCGCCGAAGAAAAATGCCGGTATTTCGCTTAATGCAGAAGCAAACCAAACAAAGCCTAGGTTGGTTACATTTCCACCAGTAGCTTCAATAAGCATCGCAACATAATTGCTATGAGCCTGAAGTGCAACGTTTAAAACCATA
This sequence comes from Clostridia bacterium, assembly GCA_029239905.1. Taxonomy (GTDB): domain Bacteria; phylum Bacillota; class Clostridia; order Lutisporales; family Lutisporaceae; genus GWB2-37-7. The sequence continues at coordinate 5,091 of JARBUB010000112.1, read as the reverse complement.
ACTGAAAGAACAAACAATATGAATTTATAGTTTTTAAGTACCTCCAATATATCGGAAGAGGAGGGCCTTGCTATATGCTTGGAGCTTTTATAACCTATGCCAGATAATATCAGAGCAGAGACTATAAAAAGTCCAGAGTACAAGAAAAAGCTAATATTTATATTGAATTTTTGTATCAGACTGCCTAGAATTAAAGAAAGTACTGCAAAACCGATGGAACCCATAAGCCTAATTTGCCCATAATCCACTTCAGGCACTTTGTCTGATATATCATAGCAATAAGCGTCTAGAATTGACATAATCGAGCCTTGAAAGAAAATCAGGGATATGGTAGCCAAAGCTACTGTATAAAACCCATTTGCGAGTATATGCAGATAGATAAGAGCTGAACAAGCAAACATGTTTATCAGTACAATCTTGCTTTTACTAAGGTACTTGTCCGCTATATATCCCATTAGAGGCTGAGCGATAATACTCACCAGAGAGACAAGGGAGAAGGCTATGCCAGATTGGATATACGTCAGTCCCCTACTTTTGAAGTATACGGCAAGAAAGGGGAAATAGCAGGCCAATGCACCATAGGCAAGGAAATATACAGCTAATAGATTTAACTTTACAGATTTAAATTTCATCATATCACATGCCTTAAATTATTGTATTTGTTATTATAGCAGAACCACGCCAATATACAAGTGCCTAAGAATGAAGATGTTCTTGCAGATGAATCAAGGTATTGGTTGCTTCTACAATTATATGAGATAATCATAGGGTTTATATGCTTTGCACAAAGTGCAAAACATTTTCCGCTGTTCATATGTTGCGAAAAATACATCTTTGATAATGCAAAATCGGATGCTTCAACTGATTTTGTATATGATAAGTCTTTTTCGCAACAAATTTAGAAACTAAAATTAGATTATTATGTAGATTAGAGAGGTAAAAATGGAAAAAAGAATATATTTGGATATAGATATGGATTATTTCGTAGAGCCCATTGAGAAGGAAAGCGTAGATAATATTAGACTCTTTCATGATAAAGAGTGCGAGATTTTGTCCGTAAACACTGTGGTAGAGAAGCTAAGAGAGCAAGGATTAAACTGGAAAAACAGTAAAATTAGCTGTTTTACCAATCATAAAACAAGCTATACCCATTGGTGGATATCAAAGAAACAAGATAATCTGCTTATACATATAGATGCACATTCTGACTTGTATCGCAACAGCAATAAGGATTTAAGACTACTTCATAATGGGGATATAGCCTGCTATAATTACATTTGGTATGGCATCAGAGATGGTTATATAGGTGAGGTGTATTGGGTAATACCTGATAGCTTGAAGGACCTACTGGATGTTCAAAAGGCTGAAAATATTATAAACAAAGAGTTGATTGCAGTTAAGTTTGTTGATGAGAAGGGGATGCATCTGCAAATACAGTGTATTAACATTACGGGAGAAATAAAGCAAATTCCCATACATATATGCACCATAGATCAGTTGCCTGGTTTGGAAGGAGTATGCGATCATGTGACCATTGCGACTTCACCAGAATTCGTGCCTGCGGCTGCAGATGATCTGGTGTTTGAACTAATAGAAGGGTTTGGGGCAACTAAGGATGCTGCACAAAATATATATAATCAACACAAGAATATGTTAAAAAGGTCCCCTGAGGAGCTGCAAGCAGCATGGAAAAAGCTTGAAAAATAAGGACAGCCTAAGCTGTCCTTATTAATTATTTCTTATAAGTCTTCATGTATTCATCCTTGAAAACTGTCATATCATAAGTATCGATATACTTGCCATGACAAAGAACATCTTCCTTGAATACTACTTCTGTGTTGAAGCCGTTGGCTTTGCACGCTGCCAGACCGTGGGGATCATTTGATTGCGTATTTATAATGACCTTTCTAGCGTTACCTTCTACGAAGAGAAATTCCAGTAAAAGTGCAAGAGCTTCTTCGTAGTATCCCCCGTCCAGATATTCATCATCACCAATGTATGAGTATACCCATGTCAAGCCATTTTTCCAGAAGTTGCCGTTTATTCCTATGATTCCAATTACTTTGCTGTCGAGGGTCTCAATGACCATGTGCAACTCATTGTGATCATGCTTTTCCATTCTTTCCTTAAACTTCTTTTCAAGACCTTCCTTGTAAGCGAATTTTGGTTCATCATAACCATGAGTCTCCAAATATCTTGGGGAACACATAAACTCTGCAAGCTTGCCCATATCATTGATAGATTGATGTCTAATTCTTACTAAGCTTCCTTTATACATGATAAGTCCCCCCTATTGAAGTCCTCGCGGTATATGCACATTGCATATGTATCTTGATATTCTCCATATCTATAAAGTTCTTGTTTGCAAATTCCTTCGACTTTGAAGCCAGATTTCTCATAGCACCTTATGGCACGCTTGTTGAAAGCAAAAACGTTAAGCTTTACTTTTCGAAGCCCTACTTCGTTAAACATGAAATTCAAAAATAGCTTCATTGCCTCTGTACCATAGCCCTTGCTTCTGTATTCGGGATGACCGATAAAAATAGCTAGATAGGTTGTGCCATTTTTAAAGTTTAGACCATTTGCATGGCAGCTACCTAAAAATTCTCCTTGCTTGTTTTCAATTACGAAGCCGTATCCCTCATTTTTAGTGGACAAACGCTCATACCAATGCTCTGCAAATTCCTTCAGAGGTGGTAACGTATGGCCCATGAAATAGTTGTCCAGCACATCTTCGTCTTGTTGATATTTCGCGATATATTCTGCATCTTCTTTCTTTTGAGGTCTTAGGTTAATTCTCTCACCTGTAAACATTTGATCACTCCTAACTTTATGTATTTTGCACCTGTTGTATTATGGCGGCCACCAATTCAGCGGATTTTACCAAGTCTTCAATTGCAATGTTCTCTGCAGTGGTATGTACATTGCTCATTCCTATAGCCAAGGTTACAGCTGGTATGCCGTTGCCATTTAAGATGTTCGTATCGCTTCCGCCGCCAGTAGATGTTAAGTTGGCGGTGAGTCCTAAGCTTTCTATTGCACGTGTTACTAGTTTGGCAATAGGAGTTTCATTGTTGATGGTAAAGGCTGGATAGTTTAGACTTACTTGTAAGTCACAAGTTGTATTAAATTCTTCACATGCCTTATTTATACAATCAACCATATGATCTGATTGGGCTTTGAGCTTATCGTTGTTCAAGCTTCTAGCTTCAAACTTAACATTAACAGCATCTGTAACGATATTTGTAGCAGTGCCCCCAGTTATAACCCCAACGTTTGCGGTAGTCTCATGGTCTATTCTAAGGAGCTTCATGCTGTTTATGGCCCTAGAAGCCACCTGTATAGCATTAATGCCTTTTTCAGGTGCCACGCCCGCATGAGCAGCCTTGCCTTTGAAATCTGCGATAATTTTCATCTGTGAAGGTCCTTGCACGATAACATCTCCTACAGGTCCGCCACTGTCTAATATAAATGCCATTTTGGATTCTACTTTACTGTAGTCCAAATGCTTGGAGCCAAACAAACCGCCTTCTTCAGCTATAAAAAACACCAACTCGATGTCTCCATGCTTCATATTGTTTTCTTTTATGTACCGGATAGCCTCTAAGATTGCAGCAATTCCGGCTTTGTCATCAGAACCAAGTACGGTAGTTCCGTCACTATATATGTATCCATCTCTTATTTGAGGTTTTATATTCTCACCGGGTACGACTGTATCCATGTGAGCGCTGAACATTATGGTGGGAGCGGAAGTATTTCCTTTAAGCTTAGCGATAATGTTTCCGGTGTTGCCATTGCATTTCTCTCCGGCATTATCTATAAAAACTTCTAAACCCAGTGATTGAAGTCTTTTGCTTAAGTTTTCAGCAAAATTCTTTTCTTTTAGTGATAGGCTTGATATTTGAACCATTTCAATAAACTCATTGACTAATCTTTCTTTTTGCAAAAAAAACCCTCCTCTAGAAAATCATATTAACATTATATCACAATGTATAAATTTGTTAATGTAAGAAATAGTTATAATATTTCTTGAAATAAATTTTTTTCAATATTAGAAATATTGTATATATTTTATGATATAATAATATTGGGGAAAAATTTTTGAAGAGCATTTTGCGATAAAATGTAAATAAATGTAAAACATTATTTGAAATAATAATATTGATATAGAAAATGAGCGAAAGGAAGGGATTAAATATATGGGTAAGCTTTTAAGTGGTAAGGAAGTTAGTTTAAATTTAATAAACAAATTAAAAAAGAACATTTTGAAATTTAAGTGTGAAGGTATAACGCCTGCTGCAGCCTTTATAAGAATAGGCTCTCAAAGAGATGATGTGACATACCAGAATAGCATATTAAGAGTATGCAATAATGTTGGAGTTATAACTATTTTGCATGAATTAGAAGATAATGTAACCACTGATGCTTTGATTGAGTTGATAACAAAGCTGAATGAGGATAGTTCAATACATGGCATAATGATATTTAGACCTCTTCCGGATGATATCGATGAGGAATTGATTAATAACACCATAAGTCCTGAGAAAGACGTAGAGGGCATGAACTCTATAAATTTGGCAAAGGTTTTTGCAGGAAATTATGAGGGCTTTGCTCCTTGTACTGCAACAGCAGTAATGGAGATTTTGGATTATTATAAAATTAGTCTTAAAGGCAAGCATGCAGTTATTCTAGGAAGAAGCATGGTGGTAGGAAAGCCTCTAAGCATGATGCTGCTTAAGAAGGATGAAACTGTTACACTTTGCCATTCGAAGACAGAACGTATTGATGAAATTTCTAGAACTGCAGATGTTCTGGTAGCAGCTATGGGAAGAGCCAACGCAGTAGGTGTAGATTATATAAAACCAGGTGCTATTGTAATCGATGTAGGTATAAATGTAGATCAAAATGGTAAAATCCATGGGGATGTTAATTTTGATGAAGTAGTGAATTTAGCATCAATGATTACTCCGGTACCAGGTGGAGTTGGCTCTGTAACTACTGCAATTTTGATAAAGAATATTGTTAAAGCAGCTAGAAACTTTGAATGTAATAAACCTACGGCTAAAGTTTGTGAATTAATTTAGTTATTTC
>JARBUB010000111.1 GCA_029239905.1 Clostridia bacterium | reverse complement strand
GCTTATATTAGGGTTGGAACTGGCAGCATGACTGTAATTCCGGTATTTAACATTGAAATGCTAAGCAAGTATAAAGCCTTGATTTTAGTTATTTTCATACTAGGAATTATAAAAGAAGCCTTAAAGCTGATTACTGGAAGGTGGAATTTAAAGCTAGCATTTTCACTAACTGTTTTGAACATTTTATCTTTGGTATTGACATTGATAATATTCGTAAATCCAGCTATTTGGAATGTCAATTTTGTTTCAGAGATGCTCCGTTTTATAAATGTTCAAGAGGGGTCACTTAATCAATGGATTAATCTATCAACAGGGTTTATCATACTACTTATCTTTTCATATGTTCTTGAGATTGTGACAGGCTTGTATAAAGGCATAAAGTATAGCAAATAGAATATTACAGATAAAGCTATGAACCCTTAGAGGTCCATAGCTTTATTTTTACTTGCTAAAACGACATAAACACGTCATTCTTTACGCCGCATATAGGGCAGTTATGCACATGATTTCCTATTTCTGTAAAGCCGCAAATTGGGCACACATATATTACTTCAGAGCTAATATCCTTGCCATCCTTGGCATCAGCTTGTGCGTCTTGAAATAGCCTTGCATGAATTTTTTCGGCCTCTAAAGCATAGTGGAAGGACCTTTTCGCATCATTTTCATCCTGAAACTTTGCCGTTTCAAGATAAACCGGATACATTTGTTCAATTTCATGAAGCTCGCCATCAATCCCACCCTGCAGGTTTTCAACTATATTCGTATGCCCAAATACAGCACCGGCTACGACAGTTTTATCACCAACTTGATCTTTAAGTACATTAAAGTGGTTTTTCGCATGAACCCATTCTGCATAGCCTATACCTCTAAATAATCTTCCTATGTTAGGGAAACCATCCTTCTCCGCAGAATCGCCCCATATTGAATATCTCATATGAGCCATACTCTCACCGCCGTATGCGGAACGCAGAAAATCAGCAGTCATCGCATTGTTAACCGCCATTCATATCATCTCCTTGTAAAGATTTTTATATGATAAGTCTTTTTCGCGACATATTATATGTTTTGCACTAAACATCTTACATTAAATCAGAATGTGCAAAACATTTTCCTCTGTTTATATATTGCGAAAAATATATCTTTGATAATACAAAATCAGATGCTTCTACTGATTTTGTGTTGCTAGTTCTTTTTCGTAATATATCTATTATTACATCTATATCAAGTATTCATTCGAAATATACAAAATAAATGGAAGATAACTACAGTAAATAAAAAAATGAAAATGCTATTGACATATAAATCCAATGGTAGTATAGTTAATTACATAAGTAACTAACCAATCAACTAACCAAGAAGGGAGGTTAACAAATGCTTCTTAATTTTAGTAGTGAAAAGCCAATATATATACAACTGGCAGAAGCTTTGGAAGATGATATTCTTAAAGGTATATTTGAGGAGGAAGCTCAAGTGCCTTCTACAACTGAAATATCAATCAGCTTTAAAATAAATCCTGCAACGGCAGGAAAAGGGATAAATCTACTGGTTGATGAGGAGATTTTATATAAAAAGCGAGGTGTTGGTATGTTTGTGAGCAGCGGAGCTAAGGAAAAGATTCTTCAAAAACGCAAAGAGGTTTTTTATAATAATTTCATTTTATCCCTGTTGGAGGAAGCATCAAAGCTAGATATACCAAAGGAAGAAATAATTAGCATGATAGAAAGGGGTAAGGGTAAATGAGCATAATAGAAATAAGAAATGTAACGAAAGACTATGGAAATACAAAAGCCCTTAGTGATATAAGCTTAACATTTGAGCCAAATAAAATATATGGGCTGCTGGGCAGAAATGGAGCAGGTAAAACAACACTTTTGAACCTAATGACAAATAAAATATTCCCCAACCAAGGAAATATAACAATTGATGGAGATATAGTGTTAGAAAATGACAAGGCACTTAATAACATCTTTTATATGGTTGAGAAAAACATGTACCCTGAAAACCTAAAGGTTAAGGAAATCTTTAGATGGACGAAGGAGTTTTACCCTTTATTTGATGCAGAGTACGCCAATGCTTTGGCAAAAAAGTTTGAACTAAATGTAAATAAAAAGGTAAAGAGCCTATCGACAGGGTACACTTCAATATTTAAAGCGATCATAGCACTGGCATCAAATGCAAATATCATAATATTTGATGAGCCGGTTTTGGGGCTTGATGCAAATCATAGGAGCATGTTCTATAAAGAGGTGATATCGAATTACAGTGAAAATCCAAAAACAATCATAATTTCAACGCATCTAATTGAAGAGGTGGAAACAGTATTGGAAGAGGTTATCATTATAAAAGAAGGTAAACTGATTGTGAAGAAGCCGGTTGAGGAATTGTTGGCTTCTGCATATATGATTTCAGGAGAAGCTTCTAAAGTTGATGAATATTTAAGAGGAAAAAACTATATTGAAGAAGACGTAATGGGTAAGTTTAAATCTGTTACAGTTATGGACAATATTAATCATAAAAATGAAGCCTTGGCTAAAGAACTTAACTTGGATTTTTCTAAAGCTGAACTGCAAAAACTATTCATCAGTTTAACAAACTAGTAGGGGGAGAAGAAATGAATAATACATTAAAAGTTTCTAAGTATCTATTTCGTGATTTTAAAAATGCATTGTTGATATTTTACGGAATAATTTTAGCAATAGCTGTATTAATGGCTGCTTTATTCCTTAATGTTATAAGTCAAGAGAGTGGTAACGCAAGCTTTGGCGGATTTGGATTTTCTGCATTTATATTTCTTTTTGTATCGGGACTTAATTGCTTTAAAGCAAATTTCAAGTTTCTACAAGCGAATAATATATCTAGAAAGAGATTTTACTATGCGAATATTATAACCTTGTTATCTATTTCAGCATTTATGGCATTAATTGACGCAAGTATGACAAAAGTGTTAAAGTTGATAATGCCCTATGAAGACATTGTTGAACAGCTTTATAAAAATGATTTGTTCTTTTCAAGTTTTATATGGTCCTTTGCATTATTTACGTTGGCTGCAAGTGCGGGCTGGTGCATTACGATGCTGTATTATAAGTGTGATAAGCTAATGAAAACGATTATCTCCTTCGCCCCTGTACTTCTTGTTATATTACTTGTAATGCTAAACAATGTAACGGAGGGTGCATTAGGAATTTCTATCATTAAATCACTTACGGTAGTGCTTGGCTTCACCAACAATAATCCATATACGGCGGCACTATCTTTTCTAGTCGCAACCGCAGGGGTATTAGGACTATGTTATCTGCTTATTCGCAGAATCGCTATAAAGGATTAAAACAAAAACACTATTTAACCACGGTTAAATAGTGTTTTGTTTTATATAATAGGTGCCAAAAGCATGACTTCCTCGTTTTCACGGTATATTGTATCAAACTGCGATATTGGCACGGGATTGGTGCCTATACCAGCTTCTATGGTGTAGCCCGGTCTTCTATAGGCTTCTACAAACCAGTCTTTATAGCCTGCATAAGCAGCCTCATAGGGTACATTAGCTAAGAGATACCCGGTTATATTGGAAAAAATCTGACCTATTTCCAAAGCTCTAGGTGGGCGAACTCCTCTATAAAGCCAGTAAATCACTCTGCCTTGTGTATGATAAGCAATGACTAGCTTGAAATTATGCTGTCTGGTAAAGTTAACAAGGGCTTGGGTTTCGGGTTCAGACAAAGGAGCGGGACCGCCGTATCTTGTTGGTGCCGGACCGAAGACACCCAAGGAGGGCTCTTGATTCTTCGCTTCCTGCCAGCTGGCGGGATAATTTCTGTTCAAATCAACCCCTCTGGTATTTGCTTTCCACACTTGTGAGAAAGGCAGACCAGTGTTGTTCCAGCGAAGCAAACTGTTATAATAGGGATTGCTTGGCCGAGGACCATCGAGGGCTATATTTACACCATCTGGATTCACCATAGGAATGATATAGATACTGCTGTTTCTAAACAGTGTCCTTATATCATAGCCTTGAATTTTTGAGCCTGTAGCATATGCCCGGGAGTAATTTTCTATAAACTTCATAAGCAAGGGAGTGGTAATCCATTCTATTCCATGATGAGAACCATTATAGAACACTTCTGTAGGACCGGTTCCGAGTCTTAGATAGTACAGATTCCTTCCTAATACGCTTTTGCCTGCTACTCCGACATCCAAGAAGGGGTATCGGGCCTTTAAGCCCCTTATATCTCTTTCCATGATTTCATAGGTATAATCCACATCAGTAAAAACTACGTCTATGCCATAGGGAACGATTATTTGCTGACCTACCTGTAGATTTGTAGGAACCAAAGTAGGATTCGCAGTAAGTATAGCGTTTAGGGAAGTATAGTAGCGTGCTGCAATTTTATAAAAGGTATCTGTAGGTTGTATCGCATAAGTGTCATAGCCTACCAAAAATCTTTCAAAAAGATTGCCAGTAGCCGGACCCACGATTCCGTCCGGTGTTATACCATTATCCCGCTGAAATTGAATAACTGCCTGCCTGGTTTGCTGACCAAAGACTCCATCAATTGCACCAGCATCATAGCCGATTTTGGCAAGGAGGCTTTGGACAAGCTTAACCTCGGTGCCCCTAGAGCCCAATCTTAGTACTTCCACAGTATCACCTCAAATTCGATATTTACTATCATGATATTAGTTAAATGAATATAATATTACGATAAAAAAAGTCACATACATATGTATGTGACTTAATATCTTAATTGTTGTAATTGTTGATACTAACTTTCTATATCTATCTCAACTTCAGGGGTTTTGATTTGTTTAACCTTATAGAATCCGTAAGCAAGTACTATAATAGCTAGAAGCCATGATGTTATTATTGCAATATTGTGACTTACGTAAGGTACCAGCAATCTGTCGTCAAGTATCATTGACAGTGCAGTATGCATTAGTATGGCTCCCCCTATATATATTGTAATTTTATGTTTTTTCATTAAATCAGCCACGTATTGACTTCCCCAAAATATGATAGGGATATTTAAAATGATACCAAAGGTAATTAGCGGTATACTGCCATTAGCTGCTCCTGCAATAGCCAATACATTATCAAGACTCATGCTCAAATCTGCTAGTACAATACTAACAACTGCTCTCCAAAAGTTACCTTGAACATTTACATTGTCGCCATCTTCAACATGATCATCCTCATTGATTAGATCCCATGTAATCTTGAGAAGTAGAATTCCGCCTACTAGTTTTATAGGCAGCCACTCAATATCCATAATGAGAGTGAGTATTGAAGCGAAAAATATACGAAGTATAATTGCTCCAGATATACCGATCATACTAACTTTCTTAGCAGTTTTCGGATCTAATTTTCTTATAGCCAATGCGATAACACCTACGTTGTCACCAGATAAAACGATGTTCAGCAAGGCTATTTGCAAGACAGGTATAACATAAGGCGCAATATAATTAAATAAATCGTTCACAATAAAACCTCCCAAATACAATCAAGTATACTTATAATAGTAATTGCTTCGTAGAATTCAACAATTTCCCACTGTTATCATACTAAGTATATTGCCCTTCGTGTTTTAAGGCAAATTTAAAAAACTAATGATAACTATAAATAAAAGTTATACTTAATGGTAAAAATTAGCGATTTTTGACGTATGAAGATTTACTTGTTTTATAAATTAATGGTATAATTAATCTGATTTTGCTTTTTAGAGAGCAGGGGAGAGGGCATATATGAATCTAAATTATTTAAAACTTTTCAATACACTTGCAACGGAGTTAAGCTTTTCAAAAGCAGCCAGTTTACTATATATAAGTCAACCAGCTGTTTCTATTCAAATAAAAAAACTAGAAGAAGATTTAGGATTCAAGCTGTTCGACAGAGTTGGAAAACAACTACAGTTAACAGAAAATGGAGAAACACTTTATCAATATACAAAAAAGATATTTGAGTTAATTGATGAAGCGGATATCGTATTAACGAATAAGTACAGTAATTTAAGGGATATTGTTGAAATTGGAGCTAGCAATACACCGGGAACCTATATACTTCCGAGAATATTACACAAATTTAGCGAGGCTTTTCCTGGGGTAGTTGCAAATTTACATATAGGTAATACTTATGAAGTAGAGAAAATGGTTTTAGAAAACAGAGTGGATTTTGCGATAAAGGGCGGAGACGTCATGTACAACAGTAAGCTTTATGTAGAGTGGCTGGCAGAGGATGAAGTCATATTTATAACATCGCCTAACAGTTGTTTGGCGGAATGTGAATATATTGAGGCTAATGAGCTTTCGAACCAAAAATTTGTTGTCCATGAGAAAAACTCAAGACTTTATAATCTAGTGCACCATATATTAGAGGATTTGGGCTTGTTAGATAATATCACAATGACGGTTGGACATGTAGATGCTATAAAACAGGCAGTCAGATTGGAGTTGGGCATAGCTGCAGTACCTATTTCTACAGTGGAAGATGAGCTAAAAGCAGGAACCTTATGTCAGTTTAGAATAAAAGATAAAAGCTGGTTTTACCCATATAATTTGGTATACAATAAGGAACGGCATCGTTCCCCTGCCTCAAGAAGGCTGATGGAACTGGTCAGAGAGCGTATGAAGGAAAAACGAAAGTAAAACAAACTCGAGCAGTCAGACTGCTCGAGTTTGTTTTACTTTAATTATTAAAGTTTTAGTATAGTAGTCAATTCTTCTCTGTCAAAGCCTGATATCTCTTTGTCGCCAATGATAATTAAAGGAACTGATCTATAACCTTTTCTCATTAATTCTTTTCTTGCCTGAGTATCTTTTGTTATATCATGCTCCGTAAAGCTAATATTATTTTGTCTGAAAAAATCCTTTGCAGCATGGCAATAACTACAGCTTTCTGTGGTATAGATTTCAATCTTCTTCATATATTTATCCTCCTATGAAAAGTACATGTGAAGTAACTTTATGTAATACAATATATTCGGGAGGATTAAATTTGAAGATTGTCCATAATTTACATTATGATATATAATATTTCTAGATGATAATTTCTGAGTTGCAAAGGTTATAAAATGAATTGAGGGAGGGCGGCATTATGAATGATTTATCCTACACAAGCTTAATCAACAATACACTGGAAATGTATTTGCAAGGTGAATACTCCAAGGCTTATGATTTTATAACTGAAAACAGCAGCAAAGTAAATGGAAATCTGGCTCAGATATATAACTTTCGGTACTGCATTGCTATAAAGGCAGGTTTTAATGAGTTGTCTCTGCAAATTATGAAGGAGGCAATTGTCGATAAGGGGTTCTGGTATTCCTATGAGTATTTGAATAATGATGAAGATTTGATGCCATTGCATGACAATGAGCTTTTTAAAGAGCTAATCCAAATATGCAGGAACAGGCAAGCCGAAGCGATTATATCTACTAAGCCGCACATGAAGCTATTTGAGACTACTCTTGACACAAAAGGAAAAAGAAGTTTAATCATGGCGCTGCACGGCAATCAAGAAAATATAGAGATTACGGAGCAGTATTGGAATACAAATTGCACAAGAGGCTTATTGCTAGGCTTGGTACAATCTTCCAGCATTGATTTCAGCGATGCTTACATATGGAATGATGTTGAAAAGGGTGCAATAGAGATCCAGCAGCACTATAACCATATAAAAGATATATATGATATTGATATAACAAATGTTATTATCGGTGGATTCTCTGCGGGTGCAGCAACGGCTTTGTATTCAGTAATAAATGGGTATGTGCCGGCAAAGGGCATGATATTATTTGGACCCTGGGTACCTGATATAAAGAAGTGGGAAAAACAATTAGATCAACTTAAGGAGAAAAAGGTAAAAAGCTATATTGTGTGCGGAGACAGAGATGAAGAATGTTATGAATGCACCATGCAGTTGGTTGAGACATTAAAGGAAAAGGAAATTGAATATGAATTTATTATAATAAAAGGGCTAAAGCACCAATATCCCGATGACTTTGACACTGTTTTGGAGTCTGCACTGGGATTTATCAATAAATCATAAGGATATAAAGGAGTTGAATAAAGTAATTATTCAACTCCTTTAGTACTAGTGTATGCCGCAAATATTAACTAAGTTTTCTGCATGTTCATATTTTGACTGGTCTACCGATTTTAATTCTTTAGCAATGGAAGAAATTCGAACAGTTTTTTCTATTCCAGTAAACATGCTTTTTAGTTTTATACAGTTTGCTGCTAGTTCATTCTGCCCTAAAATTAATACATAAGGCACTTTTTCTTTATTGGCAAAATCCAAGCATTTCTTCAGCTTTCTTCCAGTCATTTCAATGTCTACATGAAAGTCATTCTGTCTAAGCACTTTTGCAATTTCTATGGCTTTTGATTCAGTACCTAGAGGAACTATCAGTATGTCTACAGGATACCTATAATAAACCTCATTATTTAGGGTAAGAGCTGCGAATATAACATCTAATCCAAAGGAGATTCCAACAGCAGGGTATTCCTTTCCGTTATCAAGAAAGCTTCCAATAATATTATCGTATCTTCCGCCTCCTGCAACACTGGAGGTTACGCTTCCATCAGTAAGAAAGGCCTCGAATACTGTACTGGTATAGATATCTAAGCCTCTTGATAAAAATGGATTGAATCTAACTTGCTCGAGAATACCTAAGGCTTCAAAATATCCTTTCAATTCATTTAGTTCTATGCCGCCCTCGCAAATAAGCGAATTGGATGTATTATTATCAATATATCCTTGAAGGTCACTCTTTGCTGATTGCATTGCTTCGAATATGTTGCTGATTACAGCTTCGGATAAATCTTTAGCCATAAGCTCTTCTTTTACCGCAGTTATGCCTATTTTCTCAATTTTATCTATAGTCAAGATTACTTCATTAATCATCTCATCACTTACTTTGCAATTAGAAATGATGCCTGACAAAAGCTTCCTATTATTATAAGAAACATAGACATCAAGCTCCAACTTGTTAAATACTTCGAATACCATTGAAATCAGCTCGGCTTCAGCCA
>JARBUB010000110.1 GCA_029239905.1 Clostridia bacterium | reverse complement strand
TATTAAATAAGGTAAAGGGCGATGAGATGATTATCGCTACCTATGTAGGACTTTCCTTTATGTTCTTTATGAATATTATATGGTTGGTGCTTCCATTTAAGAATCCCGCTAGCGTACAGGGCTTTAAGGGAGAAGGGCTTCGTGTAACAATAAGTGTTCAAGATTATTGGATTCATAAGCTTAGTGATATTCTGCAAATAAAGGTGACAGAGAATTTTATAATTCCAACTGGAATGTTATTATTCTTTGCGTTTATGAGCTTGATTGTATGGGGATTTTTTAAGACTAAAATTGGTACCGCAATCACCGCAGTTGGATCTAACCCTGAGTATGCTAGGGCAGCAGGGATTAATGTAAATAATATGAGAACTGTATCTGTAATTCTTTCAACTATGATTGCGGCTATAGGAATTATAGTTTATGAGCAAGCTTTTGGATTTATACAGATGTATGGTGCTCCGAATGCGTTCGTAATCCCCTCTGTAGCGGCCATACTCCTTGGTGGAGCATCGGTAAACAAGGCATCAATTCCCAATGTAATTATAGGAACTATATTGTTCCAGGGAATACTAACAATGACACCATCCGTAATAAATAGTGCAATTAGCATAGACGTTTCTGAAATAGTAAGAATTATTGTATCAAATGGTATGATCGTGTATGCTCTTACCAGGAAAGCGAGGTAGAGACATGAAGCTTGATAATATGAAATTAAAGAAATTTTTGACTGGTAGTGCTGTTCCACTTTTGTTTTTAATAATAATTATAGTGGCGATACCATTATCTGGATACACTGGAACATTTCTAGCTAGAGAGATCGTAACTCGCCTCGGCAGAAACTTGTTCTTTGTTTTGGCACTTTTACTGCCTATCATGGCAGGTATGGGTATCAACTTTGGAATGGTTTTAGGTGCTATGGCAGGACAGATAGGACTGGTATTTATAACTGATTGGGGTGTTACAGGAGCCACGGGACTTTTCTTGGCAATGCTGGTAAGCACTCCCATTGCAACAGCTTTGGGATATTTCGGCGGTGCTGTTTTAAACAGAGCAAAGGGAAGAGAAATGATTACTTCCATGATGCTTGGTTTCTTTGTAACCGGTATATATCAATTCTTTCTGTTGTATTTATGTGGTTCTATCATACCAGTGAAAAGCGCAACCCTGCTTCTATCAAAAGGGTATGGTATAAGAAATGCGATAAATCTTGATGTTGCAGGTGGATTTGACAAGTTGATTTTGTGGAAGGTTGGGGGAGTAGCTATACCGATAGGTACTTTCATAATTATAGCTGTAATATGTGCATTCACCGTTTGGTTCAGAAAGACAAAGCTAGGGCAAGATATGAGAGCCGTTGGCCAGGACATGGTAGTAGCTGATGCTGCTGGTATAAAGGTAGAAAAGACTCGTATGTTATCAATCATTATTTCTACTGTTCTTGCATGCTATGGTCAAATTATATACTTACAGAATATCGGCACTTTGAATACTTATAATGGAGCAGATCAAGCAGCATTGTTTGCTGCAGCTGCGCTGCTTGTAGGCGGAGCTACTGTTACGAAGGCATCTATACCTAATGCAATAATTGGTACAACTTTGTTTCATTTGATGTTCATCGTTATGCCTAAAGCGGGGGCAAACATTACTGGTTCTGCTATGCTAGGTGAGTACCTCAGGATGTTCGTATCCTATGGTGTTGTTACTACAGCATTGGTACTGCATGCGTGGAAACGCCAAAAGGATAAAGATATGGATAGAGCTTTCATTAAGGCAGAGGCGAATGCAGCCAGAGCTGCTAAAGCGAAATAGATAAACCAAAATTAGACGAATAAAAAGATATCTGACTCCCATGCAAATGGAGATCAGATATCTTTTTTATTCTGCTTATTAATAAATCGAGTTTATACTCTTTAATTTCCTATATAAGATAAGTGTACCGCCAAAGCATAACATGCAGCAGAAGCCAATAAACATGTAACCTGCGCTGTAGCCAGCCTGTATACCAGCTTCGACACCTTGATAGTGGGTATATAATGCTTTGAAGCTATCTGTTATTGCACCGACTAACAAATTGCCTATAACGATTGTAATACCCATTAAAGTCAAGGTAAATGTGAGTGCTGTATCCATGTTATTCTTGAAAACCTTAGACATTAATGCCATAACTGTTGGATAAATGGGTGCGATCCCAAAACCGGCTATAGCTAATAAAAACACAGCCGGTTTTCCTATTAGCACAGCTGCAATTATGGAAATACCTGAGAAACAGGATGATATCAAAATAGATCTTACAAAGCCGATCCTATCAATGATTGGACCAAACAATAACCTTGCCAGCATGAAACAGAAGAAGAAGCCTGATAGAACACTAGCTGCGGTCGTTGAATCAAAGCTATAAGACTTTTCAAGGAAGTTTACAAGCCAGCCGCCTACAGCCATCTCAGCAATTACTCCAAAGGAGAGAATAGACAATATCAACCATGCAATAGGATTTTTAATAAAGTCTTTAAAGGGTACTCTCTCATGATTGTTTTTATCTTCCTTAGGAAACATACCAAATATCGCAGGCAATATTGGAATAAGAGAAAAAGAAAGTACGATCAAGTACATTCCTCTCCAGCCAAGAATCGAATTGGAAAGCGATAAACCCATTAAACGTGTAGAAAGCAGGGGAGCAATCATTGAGCTTAAACCATAAAAAAAATGGGATAAATTCATCATCGTTCCAGTGTTCTTAGTGAAGATCGTTGCAGCCATTATACCTAAGGAAATTTCCAGCATGCCATTTCCTAAATACATTACAAAATATGAACCAGAAAAGGATATATAGCTGGGCGCAAAGTATATAAGTAACCCGGCAAAGGCCATTGTCATAAAGCTCGCAATTGTAGTTGCTTTTATACCAATTTTCTTTGTCATCCAACCAGTAAAGCTGCATGCTAATAAATAACCAAGGGAATTAAGTGCCAACAACAAGCCTATATGAAATTCGCTAAGTGAAAATTCAGTCTGGATTTTAGGGATTGCAGGACCTTTGATATTCTCTGAGAATCCAAAAACCAGAAATCCGATGAAGATTGTTGCAGTTAATATTATTACGTTATAATCGGCAACACCTTTTTTCTTAATGTCAGTATTCATATTCATAGTACTCCTCTTATAATTGTTATCTCATTGGTAATATAGCAATATCAAAAGCGAATGTCAACGGATGCCAATATTCAATATTTGATATCCTTTGCACTGATAGAATGATTAAAATAGAAACCTACATTGCATTCATGAAGGTCTATACTTTACAATGAGTTAGAAGGTTAATTATGGTAAGTCAGTATATTTATTATTTAAATAGAACTAGGGGGACATATCTATGAAGATACCTATAAAGGAGTACATACTCCTACTTAGCAAATATCTCAAGCCTTACAGAAAAAAAGTGATAATTCTTATGCTGCTTTTGGTCGTCAGCGTTGGTCTTCAGCTTATAAATCCGCAGATTGTAAGATACTTTATCGATGCAGCGAAAGGCGGAGCCGCTGGAATATACCTAACTGGTGCAGCCCTTGCCTTTATAGGGATTTCACTGGTGCAGCAGCTATTTGCGATTGCATCAACATATATTAGTCAGGATGTAGGGTGGTCATCAACCAATGCATTAAGAGAAGATTTGTTGAAGCATTGCATAGCTTTGGACATGTCCTTTCATAAATCGAAGCAACCTGGAGAGTTGCTGGAAAGACTGGATGGGGATGTTTCGTCATTGTTTAATTTTTTCTCTAAGCTTATGTTTAATCTAATCAACAATCTGGCATTATTGTTCGGAACTCTGATAATTCTCTTTATAGAGGATTGGCGTGTAGGATTAGGGTTATCTGCCTTCGCACTTACTGCAATAATAGTTTTGATCCGAATACAGCCAGTCGCTGTAAAGCACTGGACGAAGGAAAGAGAAACAAACGCAAAGTTCTATGGCTTTATAGGTGAAAATATATCCTGTGCTGAGGATATAAGATCCAGTGGGGCTTTTCACAGCACTATGCATAAGTTCTATGACTACTTGCGAAAATGGTACCCCATACAAAGAAACGCAGTCATTATGGGATATGCTATGTGGATATCTGTAGTTATAATATTTGCTCTTGGTAATATTGTGGCCTTTGGAATAGGAGGTTACCTATGGCTGAAGGGGATAGTAACCATTGGAACTGTATATTTGATCTTTTACTATACAGAATTGCTCAATAGGCCAATCGAGCAGATTAGATTTCAGCTTCAGGATCTGCAGGTAGCAGGAGCAAGTATTGCTCGTGTAAAAGAGCTTTTTGCTATGAATTCAAAGCTAAAGGATGGAAGCGACATTTTGCAGTGTAATGGGCCTATTTCAATGTGTATTAATAACTTGTATTTTGAGTATGAAAAGGACGTTCCAGTACTTAATGATATATCTTTAGAGCTACAACCAGGAAAGGTCTTAGGTCTGTTAGGAAGAACCGGCAGTGGAAAGACAACTCTTGCAAGATTGGTAGTGAGGCTCTTTGATCCTGAGTCAGGGGAAATATATATAGATAATAAATTACTAAGCTCTATACAAATAAAATATTTAAGAGAGCATATTGCATATGTTACACAAGATGTTCAACTTTTTAATGCAACAATCAGGCAGAATCTAACTCTTTTTAACGAGCATATATCCGACGAAGCAATAATCAACGCTATAGGTGAAATAGGGCTTAGAGACTGGATAGCATCACTTCCTGAAGGACTTGATACAAAGCTTGATTCATCTGGTGGCGGTTTGTCTGCGGGGGAAGCACAGCTCCTTGCCTTTGTCAGAGTGTTTCTGAGAAATCCATCACTTATCATACTGGATGAAGCTTCCTCAAAACTTGACCCGATAACGGAGCAGCTTGTAGAAAAGGCAATTGATAAACTATTGGAGAATCGCACTTGTATCATTATTGCTCATCGAATATCAACAGTAAAAAGAGCAGATACCATATTGATTTTGGAAGATGGAAAAATAGCAGAGCAGGGTGAACGTACAGCTTTGGCAGAGGATAAAACCTCGAGATTTAGCCAGCTGCTTGCTAAAGGTATCGAGGAGGTGCTGGTATGACGCAAAAAGTAGGTAAGAAGAAGCCCTTATATCTAATATGGAGAATTATAATATACACTCCTTTTCTGTATTTAGTTGATGTAATTGCTTGGACATTGATTCATACATCGCCCTTAATTCCGGGACTCCTTGCAAAGAAGTTTTTTGATATGCTAAGCGGAACTTCTGATATACAAAGTGGGCTTTGGGGGTTACTAATACTTGTAGCAGTCACCGCATTAGCAAGGGCGGGATTAATATACACAGGAGCAAGAATTGATATATTATTTCGCTTTAAAGAAAGCTCATTGATAAGAAGGAATTTGTTGGAGACTCTCATGAAAAGACCTGGTGCTCTTCCAACCAAGGCCTCTACAGGTGAGATATTAAACAGCTTCAGAGATGATGCAAGGCAAATAGAGGACTCTGTCGACTGGATTATTGATGTAATCGGGACACTTATATTTGCTATAGTAGCAGTAGTTATACTTATCAGCATTGATGCAAAGATTACTTTATTTGTCTTTACACCTCTTGTAGCAGTTATAGCAATGGCAAATAAGGCAAGCAGCAGAATAGAAGAGAATAGGCGTGCCAGCAGAAAAGCATCTGCAGAGGTAAACGGCATTGCTGGGGAAATGTTTAATTCTGTTCAGGCAGTTAAGATATTAGGCGCAGAAGATCATATCATAAATCAGTTTCAAAAGCTTAATAATAAAAGACATAAGTTAATGCTCCGAGATACCTTGTTTACACAACTTCTAGAATCAATATATCAAAACACCATGAGTTTAGGCACGGGACTTATATTGCTGCTTGCTGCACAATCCATGAGGGCGGGAAGTTTTTCAGTTGGAGACTTTGCAGTATTTGTATACTATTTAGCTTTTGTAACAGACTTTACTCAATTTTACGGCAGGTATATAGCACACTATCAGCAAACTTGTGTTGCTTTTCAAAGAATGTCCGATTTGATGGAGGAGACACCCATAGAAAAGCTGGTAGAACACAATCGACTATATATGAAGGGTGAGCCGCCAAGGGTAGAAACTTCAGAAAAAATAAAAGAGGATGAATTTAGCTCCTTGGTTGTTAAGAACCTGACATATGAGTATTCCGACAAAGGCGGAGGAATATCAGATATTAGCTTTTATATAAAGAAAAATACCTTTACTGTAATTTGTGGGAAGATTGGTTCGGGAAAAACGACTCTTCTTCGAACTTTATTGGGGCTATTACCTGCACAATCGGGAGAAATCATCTGGAACGGAAAAAAGATTTTAGAGCCATCTGAATTCTTTGTTTATCCGAGAAGTGCTTATACATCACAGGTCCCTCACCTATTGAGCGATACGGTAAAGGATAACATTTTGCTTGGGATATCAAGAAGTGATGTAGATATTGATAAGGCAATTTATTCTGCTGTATTAGAAAAGGATATAAGTACCTTTGAAAGTGGACTTGAAACAATGGTCGGACCACGAGGGGTGAAATTGTCAGGGGGGCAGGTGCAGAGAGTGGCTGCAGCACGAATGTTTGCAAGAGATGCTGAGCTTTTGGTGTTTGATGATATATCTAGTGCGCTAGATATTGAGACTGAAAGCATTCTGTGGGATCGTATTTTTAGTGAAAACAACAAAACTTGTCTCGTTGTATCCAATCGTAAGACTGCCCTGCAACATGCAGATCATATAATATTACTTAATAATGGACGCATAGAAGCGCAGGGTGAATTAAAGGAGCTTCTGAAAAGCTGTGAAGGAATAAGGCAAATATGGGGATAAAGCAAAGTCAGGAGTATACACTCCTGATTTTGCTTTATCTGTAGTTTTTATAGTGGTAGTGGAGGATGTGTAAAATGTTGTAAGGAGAGTAAAAATGTTGTATAATTATGTAAAAGTATTGTTAAAAAGGGGGATAAAGCCAGATGAAAAATAGATCTAAAACATATAAGCTGCTTTGTTTTTTATTCCTTATTATAATTACTTTGAGCAATACTGAGATATCACATATTTATGCTGAGGAGCCTCCCCGAAATGTACTTATTATAAACTCATATCATAAAGGTCTTTCTTGGACCGACGAACAGACAAAAGGTATCGTGGATGTACTGGAAATGTATGACGATAACTGTACTATATCTGTGGAGTATATGGACTGGAAGAACTATCCTACAGAGGATAACCTTAATAATACATATAATAATCTTAAATATAAATACTCAAACAGGAAAATCGATGTTGTAATTACTACAGATGATGCAGCACTTGATTTTTCTCTTAAAAACAGAGATGAAATATTTCCGGATACGCCAATCATATTTTGCGGTGTCAATGAACAGGGTATCTCAAAAGTAACAAAAGGATATTCGCGGGTTACAGGGGTAAAAGAGACTGTAGACCCTGAAAGCATTATTAAGGATGCCTTAATCCTATTTCCCGATATTAATGAGGTATATGTACTTTTTGATAGTACAGAAAGTGGTATATCAACGGGTGAAATTACAATAGATGCAATCAAAAGTGTAAAACAAAGTATAAAGATTAATAAATTAAATGATAAAAGCGCAAAAGAAATATTTGATGAAGTTGGACATGCAGCTGATAACAGTATTGTACTTATTACAACTTATTATGTAGATCCCCACGGCGTTGCATTGGGATTTGAAGATTTTAGCCGATTGGTTAGCGAGAATAGCAGAGTACCTGTGTTTCATTTATATGATTTTGGACTTAACAATGGAGCAATTGGCGGACGCATGGTAAGTGGCTGGATACAAGGTGAAGCAGCAGGGAAAATTGCAGTTAGGATATTAGAAGGGGAAGATATTGGTCAGATACCGATAGCGTCTTCAAAAAAATCAGATTGCACATTTGATTATCATGAGCTTACAAAATTCAATATCCCAATGGAAAGAATACCAGATGGCAGCACAATAATAAACAAGCCCTTCTCTTTTTTTGAGACATATAGAAACATAGTAAGTATAGCAGCAATTACATTTTCTCTACTTATTCTTTTTATAATAATGATGGCAATTTACCTTGGAAAAATAGGCGGAATGAAAAATGAATTAGAGAAAAAGCATGAGGAGCTTAAGAAGTCAGATGACAAGCTAAGGCAGCAGTTCAACGAACTAATAAGCACGCAGAAGATGTTGAGTTCGAGTGAAAAAAGATATTCGCTGCTTTTTGAGAAGATGCTGAATGCGTTCTGTGTATTTGGACCTGTTATGAATGAAAGTGGAAAGCTTGTTGATGTACGTTTTGTAGATATAAACCCCGGGTTTAAGGCCCAGCTAGGCACTACTGAGTCAGAAATAGTGGGGAAGACGTGGCTGGAGGTTTTTAAATATCCCAATAAGAATTTGGATATTTATTATGATATTTTGCATACAGGTGAAGCTAGGCATTTCGATACCTATTATTCGGATATTGATGTATATTATTCATCAAATGCTTTTAAGATATCTGACAATCAGATTGGAGTAGTTTTCAACAACATTACAGAATATAAGCAGGCAAATAAGGAAGTAAGTATTCTTAATGAAGAATTGGAGCATCGCGTTATTGAGAGAACAGATGAACTGCAAAGCGCATTAAATGAGCTTGAATCCTTTTCTTATACCGTCTCTCACGATCTTAAATCACCTCTCAGAGCTATTGATGGATATAGTAGAATTTTAGAAGAGGATTTTAGTTTTAAGATTGGAGAAGAGGGAAGAGAGATTATTGATCATATAAGACACATATGCTCAGATATGATTGAGATGGTAAGTAAGCTATTGGAGTATTCCAGCACCTCAAAAACTGGCATTGTCAAAGAAGAAGTTAATATTGAACGAAAGTTTAAAGAAATATATAAAGAACTTATGTCTGCAAATCCCGGTAGAGATATAACTCTGCTGATAGAGACCGCATTACCTCTGGTGCTTGCTGACAAAGTAATGATAAGACAAGCTAT
>JARBUB010000109.1 GCA_029239905.1 Clostridia bacterium | reverse complement strand
TTTTATTCTCCCTTCTGTTAAAGCAATTGTCTTATCTACATTTGCTATTAAAATATCCAATTGTTCTCTTTTTTCGAGGAGCTTCGCACGGTGTTCCAAAAGTGCATTAGCTCCATTGAAGGAAGGTGCTGACACGATGTCCTTTATGCTATCCAAACTTACACCTAATTCTCTATAGAAGAGTATCTGTTGTAATCTGTCAACTTCCTTTTGTCCATAGATACGATATCCCGAGGAACTTATTCTTGCCGGCTTAAGAATTCCAATTTCATCATAATACCTAAGGGTTCTTGTGCTAATACCTGCTAGGCTGCCTAGCTTTTGTACTGTGTATTCCATGTGCTCACCTCCTCACAAGATAATGATATACCTTTACGTAACGTCAATGTCAACAATAATTTTAAAATATATTTTAATAAAAGAAAGTCAGCTTATATACCAACATTATGCATTGATAAAGCTGACTTATATGCTGACTTTCTGTTTACTGTTAGAAGTTATATTTTAAACTTCTCAACCTGATTACTTAATTCGTTAATTTTTTCAATTAGTCTTTGTACCTCTTCAAAGGTACTATTCAAGGAATTCATTTGGTTTTCAGCTGATGCAGTAACCTCTTCTGTCGCCGCAGCTGTACCCTCCGCGATCCCTGAAATGCTCTCTATTATGTTACCCATTTTTTCATTGTTATCACCAACACTTGAAGTCATAACCAATGCTGCCTTGATGCTTTCAACCGTTTCTTTAATACTCTCATCAATATTGTTAAAATCTGCATAGATGCTTTCACTTATTTTGTCTTTCTTTTGATTTAGTGCTTGAGAATTAAGCTTTAGCTCATCAAATTTGGCAACTTCTTCTCTTACTTGCTTCACCAGTTCATGTATCTTCAAAGCAGCTGCTGCAGATTGATCGGCCAATTTTCTAACTTCATCAGCAACCACTGCAAAGCCTTTGCCCGCCTCTCCTGCTCTAGCAGCTTCAATGGCTGCGTTCAATGCCAGCATATTGGTTTGCTCAGATATACCCGAAATCACACTGGTCATCTCATTTATACCGGCAGCACTGTTATTAAAAGAATCGATCATTTTGAAGGTTGTCTGTGTTTGTTCCGTAATCTCATTCTCTATAGATTTTAGATTGTCTAAGTCCTTCAAGCCTTTATCTACACTTACTATGGCTTTTTCTGAATTGCCATGTATATCATTAACACTTTGTGCTATTTCTCCAATATTGCTTGAGAAATGATTAATAAAGCTTTTGCCTTCATTAATGTTACTGGCTAATTCTTCTGCTTCCGCAGCAAGCTGCTCTGTTGCATTTGTTATCTCCATTGACAATGACTGAACATATTTAGAGTTTCCTGTAAGCTTATCTGAACCATCCTTGGCAGATTTATATGTTGCAAGTATGCTTCCTATAATATTTTTAAGCTCTTCAGTCATATTGTTGAAGCTAGCGCCTAATTGTCCAATTTCATCCTTCGACTTTATTGCAACCTTTTCGGTAAGGTCTCCATTTGATAGCTTGTTTATACTATTTTTTAATTTCATAATTGGGTTAACTATACTATTTGCAACAAAAAGCGCTAATATGATTGTTATGATAAGCGAAACTGCCAGGGCTATCCCGAAGCCGCTTATCAAAACACTTAATTGACTCTTAAATTCAGAATCTGGAATTGCAAATCCAACTGTCCAACCATTAGCTTTTATATTTGATATAATAAAGTGTTTCAAAATTCCATCATGGTCTTTCTGTATTGATACATTCGTTTGGCGGTTCGTTACCATTTCACCAATTTTCTTAAACTGTCCATTAGATACTACCGAGATATTCTTTAGACTTTCTTCAGTAGGCGCAAATTCTTTATTTGGGTGAGATATATAGTTATTATCGGCATCTAGAAGAAACGCATAGCTATTATTTCCAGTCTGCGCTTCTTGAATTATTTTAGTCAAATAGTCAACATAAATATCCGCTGCTACAACTCCAAATACCTGATTATCTTTTTTTACTTGCTTCGCAATTGTTATTATCATTTTATTTGTAGTTATATCAAGATATGGAGAGGTATATGCTAGGCCTCCAGTATTAAGCGCTGCAACATACCAATCTCTTTTGGTGCAATCATAATCAGCATCTGGAACCCATCCATCACCAGATATAAACTGCTTATCATTGAAGCCCATGTAGAAGCTTATAATATGCGGATTTGGTTTCTGTTTTTCTTGAAAATATGTAAAAAGCTTATTCACATCATAGTCGTTATAATGTTGTAGATCGTTTGCCATTTCATCAATCATCTTACCTTGGCCTTCAAGCCATCCATTTAATTGCTCTGCATATTGATTTGACTTAAATATAGCCTTTGCTGTTAACTCTTTTGATAATATTTTGTATGACATATAATAACTAATTCCTACTGAAAAGGAAAGAGATAATATACTTATTAGGCATACAAATGCTATCAACTTTAATTTTAAACTTTTCATAACCATCCCCCTGAAATTTTCTACTATTTATCACTGTATCATTCGACATTTTTCGTCATATTTCCTCTTTTGCAAGCAAATTTTCATTGATAACTCGCATTTGATATTTTGACATCTAAAAGCATAATTTCAAATAAAAATGGAATTATAAAAATGATACGTAAAAGGAGGCAAGATTATGAAAATATCCCACGATATCGAAAGTCTCAATTTAACCTCTGGTGAGATAGCAGAGCTATTTAATACATATCTAAATAATAGTGCATCAACCTGGGTCTTATCCTATCTAGCAGAAAACGCCCAAGACACTGAGATTAAATCTGCTGTATATAAATTTATAGATGCCTCAAAATCATCTGTTGAACAGATTAGCGCAATATTCAAAAGCATAAATCACCCTGTTCCAAAAGGTTTTTCTGCAGAAGATGTGAATCTCAAGGCAAAAAGCCTATTCGGTGATAAATTTATACTGACATTTATCAGATATATGGCCCGTTTTGGATTAACAAATTACAGCGAAGCACGGGCTTGCTGCACTCGCGCTGATGTCCGTACTTTCTTTAATGAAATCGTTACTTCAACTTTAGATCTTTTAGAAATGACGGATATTCTTCTATTAAATAAAGGTCTTTATGTAAAAGAGCCCATAATTCCTATACCGGATAAAATAGATTTCATTGAAAAACAAAGCTTCATTAATGGCTTCATTGGTGAACAAAGACCTATTAATGCTTCTGAAATTAATAGACTATACTTCAACGTCATTAGAAACTCTCTGGGAAAAGCATTTTTGATAGGCATGTGTCAAACTGTGGAAAATAAAGAACTAAAAGAGTTTTATAAACGAGGGATAGGTATCGCTGAAAAACATATGAATTTAATTACCTCTATCATACAAAAGGAAGATCTGCCTATACCTGAATCCTTTGATTCTGAGGTGACAGATTCTACTGAAACAGTTTTTTCCGATAAGCTTGTAACCTTCTTTGTAGTTGCATTAATTTCTATGGGAATTGGAGTAAACGGTGTTTCACTATCAAGAGTAATGAGGCGAGATATATCCTTAGTTATTACACGTTTTATGGCAGAAATAGCTTTGTATTCAGAAGACGGATTTAATATTATGATTGATAAAGGGTGGCTTGAAAGAATACCAGAAGCCGCTGATAGAAAAGAACTAATTAGAAATTAAAATTAAATACCAAAAGCCATGTTCATTTATATGAGCATGGCTTTTGCTTCAATAATAGAAGCATCTTGCACTTATGCACCAACTATAATATAATTTTACATTGTGGTATTAATTTTGATAAGATCTATTAAAAAACGACATTTTAACATAGAGAGGATAAAATAAATGAAATTAGGAATCGTAGGCCTACCAAATGTAGGAAAAAGTACACTTTTCAATGCCATCACTCAGGCTGGTGCAGAATCTGCCAACTACCCATTTTGCACCATTGAGCCAAACGTTGGAGTCGTAGCTGTACCTGATGAAAGACTCGAAAAACTGGCAGAGCTGTATACTTCCAAGAAGATCGTACCAACAGCTATTGAGTTTTATGATATTGCTGGTCTGGTAAAAGGCGCGAGCCAGGGCGAAGGACTAGGCAACAAATTCCTTGCACACATCAGGGAAGTTGAGGCTATCGTACACGTCGTAAGATGCTTTGAAAGCGGAGACATTGTACACGTAGAGGGAAGCGTTGATCCTCTAAGAGATATTGAAACAATAAACTTGGAGTTAATGCTTTCTGATATAGAATTACTGGATAGAAGACTTCAAAGATCACAAAAGGCTGCAAAGAATGATAAAACCCTAGCTGTAGAGGTAGAAATAATTCAAAAGGCATTAGAAGTACTGGAAGCAGGCAAATCTGTAAGAACACTAGAACTAACAGATGAGCAGCAGGAGATTGTAAAATCCTTTAATCTGCTCAGCTCAAAACCTATTATTTATGTAGCTAATGTATCCGAAGAAGATCTAGCAGATGACGGCAACTCAAACCCTCATGTCGCAAAGGTTAGAGAGTTTGCTTCAACTGAGGATGCTGAAGTAGTTGTGGTAAGTGCACAGATTGAGGAAGAAATATCTCAATTGGATGTAGAGGAGCGAAAGGGCTTCCTAAATGATTTAGGGCTTGAGAAATCAGGACTTGATAAATTGGTGCAGGCAAGCTACACGCTATTGGGACTAATCAGCTTTTTAACTGCTGGCCCAATGGAGTCAAGAGCATGGACTATAAAAGCAGGAATGCCGGCACCGCAAGCAGCAGGCAAGATTCACTCCGATATTGAAAGAGGCTTCATCAGAGCTGAAATTATCGCCTTTGATGACTTAGTAGCCCATGGCGGCAATATGGCTTCAGCAAAGGAAAAAGGACTTGTAAGAGTTGAAGGTAAAGAATACATCATGAAAGACGGAGATGTAGTTCACTTTAGATTTAACGTATAAAAGCAAACCCTCCATCAATGGTGCCTGACACCATAGATGGAGGGTTTCATTTTATTTATTCATTTCCGCTGTTTCTATATAAAATTTATCATTGATTTTGGTCAACGCCATCAGCTTGCCACTGTGATAATACAGCTTCTGAATCTCCCCCTGTACCTTGTAGGTATCACCCACATCAAAGCCAGGATAGCTGTATTGATATATATAACCTCCTTGGATGCCTGTGAAGAGGCTGTTGGCTTCCTTGACAAACACTGCATCCACAAAGGCTCTTCCTAGATTATTCACATAGTTGGCAGTTCCATTTTTAGAGGCGAATATGGATCCTGCTGTGGTGATATAATAATCTCCCTCTGGGGAAAACATAAATCTACTTCCCCTATTATTATCCGCTAAGGTAGTCGGAACGACGCTATTGGCAGGATACCCAAGGAACTTGCCTTGTGATACCTCGTAGACAGCTATCCGTCTGGGAGAAGCCACATTGTCTGTCGTATAGATTTTATTGTCCATGACCGGATGAAGCTCTGCATAGCTATCCCTGCTGATATAGTAGGAATCAATCTCCTTCAGTGTGCTTCGAGAATAGCTTTTGAAAGCTCCACTTCCGCTGGATCCTGGAGTGACATATATATATCCGTCTCTTCCAGGAACAATATCCAGGGGGACAATTCCAATATCAAACTGTTCTTTTATCTGTAGTGTTTCACTATCAATAATTGCAATAGCCCCTGTTTCAGACCCACTGCCCTTTAGAAGCCCTACATAAATTTCACTGCCGGCAAAGGCCAAACTCTCAGGTGTCAGCTGGAATTCCACTTCCGTGCGCTGTCCCGTATCAACATTGTAAGCATACACCTTCTTAGCTTCCATATCGCTGGCATAGATGATCGGCTTGACTGGATGCACGATTGTAACCCTTGGCTTGAAGTCCAAGGCAATTGCATTGGCAGGCACTGCTGTCTGCAGTTCCCTCTTCTCTTGTTCATAGGCCCATAAGGACTCTTCCTTGGATATGCCGCCTATGCCTACATCATACCGCACCTCGTTTTCAAACCCCTTTTTACTTTCAGCAATAAAATAAAGTTTCCACTGACCGTCACGCTTTAACAGCATATATCGGCCGTATACCCTTTCGTCGTATGAGTTATGGCCGCTTGGATTCCCAAGGACATAGACAACTTCCACCTCAGCCTCAGTATGGCTTCTCTTTGTGACATTCATCTCAAGAATACTATAATCTTTGTCATCATGAGAAGATGCCTTCTGCAGTTCTAGTTGAATATCTCGATATGCCGGCATCAATGGATGTATGGTTGACATATACGCTGTAACTGTCCCAGTTTCTCTAGCACGGAACATCTTATACATAAAGGCTTTGATGCCTGCTTCCGAAAAATCCTCATAGCCTGCGTTGGACTTGCTCATATCCAATACAGAAATAGAAGTGAAGGACTTGGTCTGCAGCTCCTGCACCCACGCCTTGACATGGTCGATGGCAGCTGCAAAGCGAATGTTTCCATCCTCGTTGGAGGAAGCCATGATTCCTATGACACTGCCAGTCATATCTATAAGCGGACTGCCTTTGCTGGTTTCACTCATATCTGCTGTAGTCTGAATCAGACTCATGGTGCCGGATTTGCCATATTCAAAGCGTCTTTGAGCGCTTACAATCCCACTGGAAACCGTATTTTTGGAACCTTGAAGGTAGCCGATGGAAATAACGGGAGCAGCCTTTGATACATTTGTTTTGCTGCCCAGCTTCAAGGCTGTCAAGACAGTCAATTCCTTGGTCTTGATGATGGCCAAATCCAAATCCGGATCATATTTGACAATTCCCTGCACCGCATAGGTCTTGCCCGCATTGTCTGTAATGGTATGCTTGCTGCCTCCCTCCACTACATGATAACTGGTCAAGAATAATCCTCTGCCTACGGCAAAGCCGCTGCCCTCTTTCATAAAGCTGCCAGCCTTGTCGTAGTTCTTGATCTTCACCACGCTATTTTGGAGTGCTGCAATGGTCTTTGCATCCAAAGCCAGATTCTTCGGAGGAAGGGCAGTAATGTTATCCTTATTGTTCATGAAATTATAGGTCACTACCGCAGCCTGCTCTCTTTTAGCATAGTCCTTTGGTCCGAAGGTCTTGCTGCTGGTTCCTGTCATCAGGCCTTTGACCAAGGCAAAGTCCACAGAGCCTTTGGCCCAGCTGGAAATCTTACTCTTGTCAGTCAGAGCATTAACCTTCTGAGCACCATATATGCTGTTCAGATCCTTATCGCTGATTTTGAGAGCTCTGACAAACATTACAGCCAATTGTTCTCTGCTGCAAAGCACGTTTATTCCAAAACGGTCTTTAGCTACTCCAGAGACAATTCCTGCTTTGTACGCTGCTTCCACATATGCAAAAGCCCAATGGCTCTTGGGCACATCCTTGAAGGTAGCCACCGCCGGTGGCCTCGAAACATCCAGCTCCAAAACCTTGGTTAAAATGATAATCATCTGTCCTCTTGTAATATTTTGTGCAGGATTGAAATTACCCTTATTGTCGCCATTTATAATGTGCCGGTTAGCTAGCTCCACAATAGCCGGACGCGCATAATCGGAGCTTTTGTCCAAATCCTTGATGCTTCCTTCTTCTGCAAACACAGATAGGTTTCCTAAGGTCAGACCTGCAACCAATGCTAAAATCAACATTTTTTGAATCCCGTTTTTCATTGCATCCTTTTTCATATCTTCCCTCTTTCTATATACAAAACCCCTGCTATTCTTCATTATTGATAGCCTCATCTGTAGCAGCTGTCAAGTCTGCTCCAGTCAACCTGGTGCTGCCTTCCGGATAGACCCATTTCTCATTGGTGTAAAAAATCTTCCACTGTTCTCCTTCCAGAGCCAATTCGTAATAGCCATATACATCAATATCAGTGCTTTCTGTCTTTCCTGATTTGTGCACTTTATAGGCTACATACATTTTTACAGAATCATCATTCCAGCCCTGTACTTCTATCTGTTTTATGGTATAGTCAAAATCATATACAGAAAACAATCTCCCATAGACTGCTCTCATATTCTTGGAAGCAGGATTCAATTTATGGATGGTACCCATAAACTTATCCAAGTCCTCACGTTCCAGTGCATCATAGGAAGTCCTCATAACATCCTTCACTTCGACTCCCATGTCCTTCCAATACGCCTCAATAGCCTTGGTCAAATTTAGGACCTTGATATCCGCAAATGCTTTAACCTTCAACTCGTCTATCCAAGGCTTGGCATGATCTATGGTCACTGCATATTTATCTTTTGCATCCTCCGCCATGGCTGTTACAATTCCGATTACCTTGCCGGATTTATCAAACAAGGGTCCCCCGGAATTACCATGAGTTATAGCAGCATTGAATTCAATGATGCTTAGCTTTTTTCCAGCTCCATAAGGTTCATCGGTAAAGGCTTTTACACTTCCATCAGAAATCGAATTCTGCAGTCCTTGAGGGCTGCCGATTGCAAAGATGCTGTCCCCTTTATTTACAGTATTCTTGGAGCCTATGACCACAGGCTTAATATTTGTCTGCTCTTCTGTCTTCAGGACAGCCATATCCAAATCAGCATCATACTTTACCACGCCCTGCACATAATGTTCCCTACCTGTGCTGTCTATGATTAGGAAATAAGTAGCTCCCTCCACAACATGATAATTCGTCATAAACAGACCCTTGGCGATGGCAAACCCGCTGCCTTGGCTCAGTGGTCTTTCTCGATCATCAAAGGTATAAATCAATACGACGCTTTCCTCCAATGCAGCAATTTGCTTGTTACCTGCTGAAGTATTGGAAGTTCCAGATGTTGTCATGCCGCTAAGCTTGATATCCAGCAGCCTGCTGACTGCAACGGCTGCCTGCTCTCTTGATGTAAGCTCCTTGGGCTCGAAGGTCTCACTGCTTGTCCCACTCATAAGTCTCATAGACAACGCAACACCTACATAATCCCTGGACCATGAGGAAATTTTCTTTTGATCTGTCAGTTTTGTGATTTTTTGTGCTGTATATATTTTATCAATATGCTTTTCTGAAATTCCCAAGGCTCTAACAAGCATTGCACTCATCTGCTCACGGGTGGATACTTCACGGACACCGAAGGTATCCTTTGAAATTCCTGCTACAATACCTTCACGATAGGCAGC
>JARBUB010000108.1 GCA_029239905.1 Clostridia bacterium | reverse complement strand
GCAACCGTTGTATCGATATTTAAATCTATTTCAATATCCTCGCCATCTACAGCTGGAGTAACTTTTGTTTTATTTTTAAATATTTCTAGCGAAACCTTGATGACTTCAGCTTCACCTTGCATTTCTTCAATTAACAACCCTCCTTTAATTTTATTTCTTATGAAAAGTAAATCTTTTGTTTCTTCACCATTTAGTAAACCTACTAGTTTATCATTCTTAATAATGGCTGTCCCGATAATTTGGGGTACAGTTTTTCTACCCATTTGTATTACATTTACAACAGGGATTACTATTGAAGTCCCTTTGGTTTCTGACTCAATATGAAACTGTAATACATCCATTGTAGGGGCTTTGCTTAAGTTCTCTTGATTTTTTAGCATTTCACTCAATGTAAAAGACTTAATATCCTCAGTGATTCCCTGCCCTTCAAATATTTCCTTGGCGGATGCTCCTCCGGAAATTAAGATATTAATATCCTCCCGCGTTTCAGAATCACGGCTGTACCACTCAATAGCTTTCATTATCCCTTCACTTGCAATTTCTTTACTTAAAATAATTACCTTTGAGTGACTCCAATAAAGTTTTTTTCCAGACAAGGATATTAAATTTCTTGCAGCATCAAACATAGTCTTTCCTTCTACCGTTATAATTTCTGATTTCGTATTTGCATCTCTGCCTGCACTAATTTGTATAACTTCGACTGTCATTTTAATTTGATTATTTACCTCTTTATCGATAGCCACACCTGCAACAATCGAGAATTTATCTACTTCCTTATAACTCCAGCATGCTGTAGTGAATATTGAATTTATCAAAATTATCAATATCAGTAGGATAACTCTTATTTTTTTCATATATGCTATCCCTCACTTTTTTTCCTGGCTGGCTGTCTAACCAAATTTTTAGATGCTACAATTTTAGGTCTTAAAGTCATGGTCCACCAGGGGGCACGAATCCATGCATCCTGTCCATCATGGTTTCTAGCCCGAGTGACGCTCATCATATAAGGTACACCGAAGGAGCGGATACTCATTAAATGCAGGTAAAGAACAATAAAGCACATAAAGGATCCGTAGAGCCCTAAAAATGAAGCTCCTAGCAATAAAAAGGTTCTGAAAATAATAGTTGCGCTTATAAAATTCATATTTATCAATGTCATAATTCCTGTTAGGGCTGTTATTATTATGACAGGAGCACTTACTATTTTCGCTTCCACCGCGGCCTGACCCAATACAAGGGTACCAACAATATTTATTGCCTGACCTATAGGAGTAGGCATTCTTGTACCGGCCTCTCGCAAAACATCAAATACAAAAAGCATTATAAATAGTGTTATTGCTGTTGGAAAAGGAACGTCCTGCTTTGAAGCAGTGATGCTCAAAAGTAAAGGGGAAGGCAGCATCTCCTGATGGTAAGTAACAAGTGACAGAAATATAGAGGGAACAGTAATGGAAAATACAGCAGTAAAGCCTCTAATAAGGCGATTCATGGTACCGAAAATGTAGTTATTATAGTAGTCCTCATTTGCTTGAAAGTTCTCAACAATTAAATATGGAACTGTTAATACAAAGGGACTTCCATCTACAAATAGAGCTATTCTGCCTTCAAGAAGCTTTGCTGCAATAACGTCGGGTCTTTCACTTGAACCTACAGTCTCAAATGGCGAGTAAGGTGCATCTTTAATTAGTTCCTGTATATATCCAGAATCAAAAACACCGTCAATTTTTATTTTATCCAGACGCTGTTCCAATTCGCTCAATATGCTCTCCAAAGCCAAATCTTCAATGTAACAGATGCAGGTCTTTGTATGCGTTCTCTCCCCAATTTCCTTGAATTTGAACTTTAAATCAGGATTTTTTATTTTACGCCTTACCAAGGACAAGTTTATCATTATTGATTCTGTAAAACCTTCCCTTGGTCCCCGGACAACTCTTGTGGACTCCGGCTCACTGATTGATCTTGTCTGCCAGCCTTTTGAGCTTATAACTAAGGCTTTATCGTATCCTCCCAATAAAAAAAGCGTATCTCCACAAATAATTGAGCTTACCATTTTGTTAATTTCGGTTTCCACTGTCACTTGATTTGAAACAATAACCTTTTTCTTTAACTCTTCTAATAAATTGTCGCTTTCAATATCTTCCGATAAATCATTGTGAAGAATAGGCTGAATAATATTCTCGTTTACAATTTCCGCATTTACCATTCCGTCAAGATAGACAATACAGCATTGGGCAGTTTTTAACCATTTATTTTGAAATTCTCTAATAATCAAGGTTTCATCATTTTTGAAAATATTATTAAACAAAGAAATATTAACTTCTAAGAATTTTGTTAAATTTTCAGGTTGGGAATCTTTATTGTTTTCTTTATTTTTTGCATAGCTGCTCAACCTAATTTTACTTGAATATTTCTTAACCATATCATCACCTAAATTAGTTATTTACATTTTTAATAAAAATAAACAAAAAACATTAAATGTGGTTTGTGACCATCTCCTATCAAAATGGTTGATACACAAAGTTAGTCAGGATGATGATGTTAAATATCCAAAAGAGACCTCAGAGTGCTTCTTTCTTTTTACCTAAAAGGGTTTCACTTCTTAATACACTTTAATACTGTGTAGTAGGCAGAAACTTGCTAAATAACCTACCGGAGGGAGACTGTTGAGACCTTATAAAGCAAACCCGGTACTAAAGGAAAGGATATGGGGAGGACAAAAGCTTAAGCAGTATAATAAAAGCTTTGAGAAGGCTAACGTTGGGGAGAGTTGGGAAACGGACAAAGACAGCATGCCGGTTCTTATAAAACTGATTGATGCCAATGATATACTTTCGGTTCAGGTGCACCCCGGGGATGCTTTGGCTTGGGAATTAGAAGGTCAGAAAAAGGGTAAAACTGAAGCTTGGGTAATATTAGACTGTGATGAGAATGCAGAGATTGTTGCAGGTTTAAGACAGGGGACAACGCTTTTACAGCTGGAGCAAGCGATTGAAAAGGGCGATATACAGGATTACCTAAATGTAAAAAAAGTAAATAGAGGCGACTGCATTTACATACCAGCTGGCACTGTTCACAGTTTGGGGCATGGCCTAGTCGTATATGAGGTGCAGCAGCCTTCGGACTTAACTTATCGCCTATATGACTGGGACAGAATGGATGAAGCAGGTAGAACTCGTGAACTGCATATCAACAAAGCATTGAAAAGCATAGATTATGGCATAATAGATGTAAAAGTCAGTAATCTGTATGATTTAAGCCTTAGACAACAACAAGAGCATGTTGTTTTTAAGAGTGAATATTTTGATACATCATACCTGAAACTTGAAAAGAATCAAGAATATAGTTGCCAATTTTATAATTTTGCTGCTTTAACCATAATATCTGGTTCAGCTTTGATATGGAGCCAAGATGAATTTGAGCTAGTAGTGAAAGGGGACTCGCTGATTGTACCTGAGATGTGCCAAATAAGTCTGCAAGCTCTTGAAAATGCAGAGCTGCTGATGACAAGGTGTCCCTAATGTTACAGAATTATTAAATATAAATTCTAAGGATAATAAATTGTTGACATGCATATAGTTAAATGTTAGGATTTATGTACAAAGTTTATAACTCAATCCACAAGTGTTTTCTGCTGCGGATATGATTGTCTGTAGTGAAGGGAGTGGCGATATGTTTGCACAAATAAATATTGAAAATATAGAGAATCAAAATCAGATTATTGGCAAGTTTTTTAAAAAGGAATTTAGGGTAAACTACAATAAGAAGCTGACCGGCAAAATAAAGCTTTATATTAGCGAAAAGAACACATTAAGGAATATAAGCGGTTTGGTAGCAATATATAAAAGAGAATTGCAATAGTTAATAAGCCCCTGATAAAGTATATCGGGGGCTTCTATATGTTTTGCACTAAACATTTTATATTAAATCGGAATGTGCAAAACATTTTCCTCTGTTCATATGTTGCGAAAAATATATCTTTGATAATTCAAATTCAGATGCTTCTACTGATTTTGCATAACATAAATCTTCTTCGCAACATATCTATATGTCTTATGCTAAATTTATCTAATCAAATTTGTACGGAGGTGTTTTAATGTCTGCGAAGAATCATCCTGCTTATAAAGAGGAGCTGAAGAGACTAAGCTATACCCTTGAGTACGTGGAACAAAATCTCAGTGCTTTGACAGCGAGAAAGAGTGACTTGGATAAGGATATGGAAAGCGGGAAAAAGCATTTCAGCTCTGAAAACAGCCAGCAGTACATAGACCTTATGATCGGCTCAATGCTTCAAGACCGGGCTGATGTTAAACTACGAAACCTGATTGCAGCAAGGAGT
Source organism: Clostridia bacterium (assembly GCA_029239905.1). GTDB lineage: Bacteria > Bacillota > Clostridia > Lutisporales > Lutisporaceae > GWB2-37-7. The sequence continues at coordinate 5,175 of JARBUB010000108.1, read as the reverse complement.
AAGCCGTATTTTGCCAGAGTAGATTTTCAAGAGAATGAGAAGCAAAGCAGTGAAAAGCTCTATATTGGCAAGATGGCTCTTATAAGAGAAGAGGATCAAGAGCTTATCATCGTGGATTGGCGTGCCCCAGTAGCTAATCTGTATTACGAGGAACGCTTGGGTGATGCCCATTATGTAAGTCCTGAAGGGGATGTTTTGGGTCAGATGCTTGTGAAGCGGCAGTTTTCTATCAATGAAGGCAAGCTAGACGAAATGTTTGATATAGATATAACCACCAGTGATGAATTCCTGCAAGCCTCCTTGGGCTCCAGTGCAGATAATAGATTAAAGGAAATTGTATCAACAATCCAGGCAGAGCAAAATCAAGTTATAAGAGCTGATATGTGGAGACCATTGATCGTGCAAGGGGCAGCAGGTGGTGGTAAAACAACTATCGCGCTGCATAGAATAGCATATTTAATATATACCTACGAAAAAACCTTTAAGCCGGAAAACTTCATGATCATTGCACCCAGTAAGCTTTTCTTGAATTATATTTCTGATGTATTGCCAGAGTTAGGTGTAGAGAAGACAAAGCAGACGACCTACGAAGAATTTGCTTTCAATGTAATAGGGCAGAAGCTAAAGGTAAATGACTCCAACCAAAAACTGATACAATTTGTTGAGATAAATAAGACTGAAGAGCAGAAGAACTACAATGAGCTCCTAAGAAAGCAATCAGAGCTGAAGGCTTCTATGGCTTTCAAGGAAATAATCGATCAATACATTGAAACCATAGAAAGTGAGTTTATACCTAAAGAGGACTTTAAGCTGGTTGGAAGAGTGATTCTGGCTTATGACGATATAAATAAACTTTTTATTAAGGATTACCGCAGACATCCAATTGTAAAAAGAATCGATGAAATCAAAAAGCATCTTCAGAATCGATTGAAGGCACAGAAGGAATACCTATCAGAAAGCGTACAAGTAAAATGTGATAGATACATCGCCAATGCAAAAAGAGTAATGGAACCAAGCGATCAGAGGCAAGAACTGATAGTAAAGGCTATAGATAAGAAGAATGAGATTATAAGCAATTTGCAGGAACATTCTAAAACGGCAGTGAAAAACTATATTGCTAAAATATCCAAGACGAATCCACTGCAGTATTATAGAGACTTTTTAGAAAATGAGGAACTGTATTATTCCATCGTATTAGATAAAATAGATAAAGACACAGCGGTTTTTTTGAGAAGCTATACCCTGAAGATTTTAGATTCGGATACTGTTGATTTGGAAGACATTGCACCTATTATGTATTTAAAGTACAAAATATATGGAGTGGATGAAAAAATACCTGTAAGACATATTGTTATTGATGAAGCGCAGGACTTCAGTGTGTTTCAGTTATTTACACTGAAACAAATCATAAAAGACAGCTCCTTTACCATACTGGGAGACTTGTCGCAGGCAATTCACAGCTATAGAGGTATAAAGGATTGGAATGATATCAACAGATACGTATTTGACGAAAAAAGTGAAATGCTGACTTTGGAGCAAAGCTATCGTACTTCTGTAGAGATTATGGAAGCGGCCAATGAAGTAATAGCAACACTTAAAGATCCTAAACTGATTCCTGCGAAGCCTGTAATTCGCCATGGGGATCCGGTGTTAGTAACAAAGATGTCAAATAGAAAAGAAATTGCGGTGGATATAAATGATAGAATCAAAGAGTTGAGAAAGCAAGGGTTTAAATCCATCGCAATCATTTGTAAGACAGCAAAGGAATGTGAAGAAATGCATTCGCTCTTTAAGAAGGGTAAAGATAGTCCCTACGTAATTACCGGTCGTGAAAAGGAATATAAAAGTGGATTTCTTATCGTACCATCTTATCTAGCTAAGGGATTAGAATTTGATGCCGTATTTGTGGCAGATGCATCGGAAGAAAATTATACTACTTCCGAGTTAGATACAAAGCTGCTGTATGTAGCCTTAACTAGGCCGTTGCATAAGCTTTACATCTACCACATAGGTGAAAGGTCAAAGCTTCTGGAGAATGTATAAGATAAGATTTAAGATGCATCCTAAGTAAATAAAATGATGGATGTGATGTAAATGAAGTATATAGATAGAATTAAGGCAAATGCAGATAAAGGTGATATAAAGGCTGCAGAAAAATATAAGAAAATAATGAAGTGTATGGAATCCATGGATGATGATCGTGTAGCCAACTGCATTATATTAATGAAGGAGCTTATTCCTGAGCTGGAAAACCAAAGTGCTCTATTAATTAAAAAGTATGTGATAGATTTAGACAGAAGCCTGCGATATCTTAGTAAAGATGAAACTGAACTAATTGAGTTCCTGAGGGATCATTTAAAGGATACAAACTTTTTTGAGGATGTGCAATAGCTGCACGTCCTTTTAAGTTGTTGTGTGATATGATAGAATACAAATAGGATAGGTATGGAAATAAATTCATGATGACTGATGCTTGAAAAAGCCATATTTTGAACTAGCACCGAATTTGTTATGTATATGTTTATAGATAGAGTAAGGCTATATAAGCGTAAATGCAGGGATAAAGATTAGAAAAATACAAAAAATGAATCAATAAATACATATCATTAATTGGAGGATAAAATGGATATAAGAAATGTGACCATAAGAAAATTTAGAACTGAGGATGCCAATAGAGTATCAAATATAATTAAGAGCAATCTTGTCGAGGAAAATAACAAGGATTACCCTGAAGCAGCATTAAAGCTTGCCTATGATCAATTTACACCTAAATATGTTCTGACACTGTCAAACAACAATAAGATGTATGTGGCAGTAGAAGACGGTGCAATTGTAGGTACTGCATGCCTTGACCATGATGTAATAACGAATGTTTATGTTGATTTCCAATATGATGGCAAGGGAATTGACGAGATGCTGGTAAATTTAATGGTAGAAATAGCTGATAACTTTGGTTTAAGACCAGTGAAGCTGGTGACTACAAACACATTGCGAAAGCGATACGAAAGACTTGGCTTTGATTTGGTTGAAGAAGTAGAAATAGTAGAGTTCGGAAAGCAAATTATAATGGAGAAATATTTAGATTAAACTAGAAATTTTGGGGCGGGATGGATGTATATGAAGAGATTTATGATAGGTCAACATGAATGTTTTGATGACACAAAATATGCTAGAGACTTTCGAAAAGACTTCTATGGCATAGAGGCCTGCATGCTTAAAAATGAAAGCGAAATTGATAAGCTGATGGCTGTTTGCGTACGGGACAACCTTAATTTAGGTATTCACTTCCCTTTAAGAGGCTGGATTGCCAAACATCGAGACCCGCAGTTTCTTTCAAATGATAGTGAAATAAGAGATTATTTTTATAAGGTAATGGAAGAAGAGTTTTTATATTTACAAAAGATCAAGCCTAAGTATATTTTGTTTCATTATCCAAAGCCGGTGATACTGGATGATAGAGTAGATTGGAAGATTTGGCGTTTTGGAGATAAAAGTGAATATATATTTGAGTCAAATTACACATTTGAGGAACTTAGGGAAAGTAGCGAACAACTCTTTGGTTGGCTGACTAAGAAGGCGGAGGAATATAACTTTACACCGGTATTAGAGCTGGATGCCTTGAATAGATATATTTACGAGACAAACATACTAGAGGAACTTTTAAAGAAATACCCAAAGGTGAAGCTTTGTCTAGATACCGGTCGGTTGCATTATCAAGACAGAATTGATGAAAACTTTGATGCCAAGAAGATTATCAAACGCTTTGCAAAATATGCAGAGGTGATACACTTGTGGAATGTCAAAGTGACAGAGATAGTAGAGAACAACCACTATCCCACTTTGCCTGATTTAAAAGTCCAAGAAGGCTGGGCCCCTATTGAGGAATATATGAAAATAATAAGTGAAGAAAATAATCATGCGAAGATTATGTTTGAACACATGTCGCAATTAATAAATGATGAAGAGCTTCAAAGTTGCTATGATTGGATAGATGGATTAACAGGGGAATAGGAGTAAAAGCAATGAGCACGTCAACGATTTGGAGGCGTGTTTTTGTGTATGTTTGCATAAAATTATTCTTTCTATAGATGACTGAATATTTATATGCAATAATAAGTATCAGGTAGAATATGGAACACAAAATAAGACTAGGGGGCAAGAATATGCTAATTAGAAGAGAAGCACTGCAGGAATTGCTAAAAGGAATAAAAGATAATGAGTACAAGGTATCTGAGAGAGTTGATGCTTTTGAACTGTCATTAGCTATGATGGAGTATTTAGGTGACAGTGACTCAAGGCTTCGTGATGACTTAATATACAGTGTTTTAATAAGATGGATAACAAGTGGAGTATTTAGCAAGGAGCAGTTAAAGAAAATTCTTAGTACTGTTCTTGATGACAAGCACCTACTTTATAAAATAGGTGAGAAGGATACTGATTCAGTATTTATGAGATCGTTTTCTGTGTTAATTGCAGCAGGTCTAGTCTATGCTCATAGAGAAGATAAATTCCTTGATCATGAAGAATTAATTAACGTGAAGAACAAGATAATTAAATATGCGGAACAAGAAAAGGATGTTAGGGGATATATCAGTGATGGGGGCTGGGCGCATACTGCGGCACACACCTCTGATACTTTAGATGAATTAGCCTTATGTGAAGAGCTTGGACGTGGGGAGCTGCTTGAGATTTTAGAGGTGATAAAGAATAAGGTAAGTATAGAATATTATTCTTATATTTGTTATGAAGACGAAAAAACAGTTTGATTAGCAGGGGTTTGTTTACTGAAGAAGAAATATCGGAATGGATTAAAAGCTTTTCGGAATATGACAAGAATATTGAATTTCCGAATCATTACTATATTATCGGAAATATAAAGAATTACTTAAACAGCCTTTACTATAGACTTCCTAAGGAACAATATCATACTATAAAGGAAGCCATCAGTGATACCATATTATTAATAAGACGCTTTTAGTGGAGGTAAACTTATCTTGGAAAAGGAGCTTTCATGAACAATCGAAAAAGAGTACTGCAAACATTCTATATATTGACAGTTATAATATTAGGGTTAGCCTCTCGTCGGTATGGAGAGCTTCTTCCTGTTTGGCTGGCGGCGTATGCAGGAGATGTTCTATGGGGGCTCATGGTATATTTGATAGTAGGATTTTTACT
>JARBUB010000107.1 GCA_029239905.1 Clostridia bacterium | reverse complement strand
GGGTGCTCCTGAAGAGATACTGTACATGAACAAGCCTCATATTGGTACCGATATATTAAAAGAAGTGGTTAAGAATTTAAGAAATAGAATAATAGAGCTGGGCGGAGAAGTAAGATTTAATGCCAAAGTTACAGATATAATAATTGACCAGAATAACTGTAAGGGTGTTGTGGTAAACAACACTGAAAGCATATATTCTGACGTAGTTTTGGCAGCTTTGGGGCATAGTGCCAGAGATACTTATAAGATGCTTTTTGATAAAGGGGTATCCATCGCTCAGAAAGCTTTTTCTATAGGACTAAGAATAGAGCACCATCAAAGCATGATGAATGAAGCCCAACAAGGTAAATCCGCAGGCAACCCGGCCTTGGGTGCAGCGGACTATATCTTAACCTACCGCAGTGAAACAACAGGCAGATCAGCATACAGCTTTTGTATGTGCCCAGGGGGTGCAGTCGTAGCCGCAGCCTCAGAAGTTGGGATGATCGTTACAAATGGCATGAGTGAATATGCAAGAGATAAGCAAAATGCAAATAGTGCCTTGGTGGTTTCTATATCACCGGAGGATTTTGGAAGCACCCATCCCTTGGCAGGAATTGAATATCAAAGGACTTGGGAGAGGAAGGCATTCGAAGCAGGGGGCTGGAATTATAATGCACCGGCACAACTGGTAGGAGATTTTTTAGCTGGAGTGACCTCTTCTAAATATGGAAAGATTAGACCCAGCTATACACCGGGAGTAAAGCTGACTGATTTGCATCTCTGCCTACCTGATTACGTGACAACGACCTTAAAGGAAGCACTAAAGAATTTTGACAGAAAAATAAAAGGCTTTGCTAGGAAGGACGCTCTGCTGACAGGAGTAGAGACAAGAACTTCAGCGCCAATAAGGATTGTGCGCAAACAAAATATGGAGTCGGAAAACATAGCTAATCTATATCCGATTGGTGAAGGTGCAGGCTATGCCGGGGGCATAATAAGTGCAGCAGTTGATGGTTTAAAGGCAGCGGAGAATGTGATTGGACGATATAAACCAATAAAATAAATACTCTTTACAGATGTAGGGGCTGACCAAGGTTGCGTTCCTCAGGGAACGTAACTAGTGTCAGCCCGCAGTAGCATTAACAAGTTCTAAGTTAAGTTTTGAAAGTATACGAGGTAAACTATGGAAAGAGGAATGCAGCTAATACTTAACTCTACCCATGATGCAATGATTGCGGTTAACCTAGAGGGCGTTATCACACTATTTAATACTGCGGCGGAGAGGCTAACTGATATAAAGGTAGAGGATGCTCTAGGCAAATATGTTGGAGACGTGGTTGTTGACACCAGACTTCCATATATTCTTGAGACGGGCAAATCTGAGCTGAATCAGCAACAGAATTTAGGGAAAATCAAGATTATAACAAATCGTATGCCGGTTAAGGACGACAATGGACATATGATTGGTGCTATTGCAGTATTTAGAGATATCACAGATGTAATAGCCTTGGCTGAAGAAATCACAAATTTAAAAGAAATGAAAAGTATGCAAGAGGCTATATTTAATGCGACTCAGGATGCGATATCTGTTGTAGATCAAAATGGAAATGGGGTAATGATAAACCCCGCCTATACAAGGATTACAGGGCTTTCGGAAAAGGACGTCATAGGCAGACCGGCTACAGTGGATATTGCTGAAGGAGAAAGTATACATTTCAAGGTTATAAATACAAAGCAGCCTGTAAAAGGGGCATTGCTAAAGGTAGGCCCTGGTCATCGAGAAGTTCTGGTGAATGCGGCGCCTATTATAGTTGATGGCGAGCTGAGAGGAAGTGTAGGGGTACTCCATGATCTAACTGAGATATCAAAGCTTTCTCATGAATTAAAGCAAGCAAAGGAAATTATACGTAAGCTAGAGGCGAAATATACCTTTGAAGATATTGTTGGACAAGACCCCCTAATGATAGCTGCCATTGAAAAGGCGAGAAATGCAGCGGCAACACCTGCAACAGTACTTTTGAGAGGTGAGAGCGGCACCGGCAAGGAGATTTTCGCTCACTCAATTCATAACTCAAGTGAGCGGAAATATAGACAGTTTGTCAGAGTAAATTGCAGCGCAATATCTGAATCTCTGTTGGAATCAGAGTTATTTGGATATGAAGAGGGAGCTTTTACAGGTGCAAAAAAAGGCGGTAAAAAGGGTCTTTTTGAAGAAGCCAATGGGGGAACGATATTCCTAGATGAAATTGGAGATGTGCCTACAAGCACCCAGGCAAAGCTATTGCGAGTGCTTCAAGAAAGAGAGATAGTCAGAGTTGGTGGGACTAAGCCTATAAATATTGATGTAAGGGTAATTACTGCTACAAATAGAGATTTAGAAGCGGAAATTGAAGCCGGTAATTTCAGAAAGGATCTATATTACAGGTTAAATGTCTACCCTATTAGCCTGCCTTCCCTCAGAAAGAGAAGGGGAGATATAGATGACCTTGCCACCTTCTTTATAAAGAAGTTCAATCAGCAGTATGGAAGAAACATTAAGGATATCTCCAAGGAGGCACTTTCCGCGCTAAAAAGCTACAATTGGCCTGGAAACGTAAGAGAGCTGGAAAATGTGATAGGTCGCGCTATAATAACTATGAAAACCAATGAAACTATTATTATGGGAGAGCACATCCCGAGTATGGGGACACAAATGGATAGGAATGCAAACTCAAATGATGCCCTATATGAAAATGCAGAAATGGGAGCGGATTTGGAGGAAGTTCTAGAGCGGGTAGAAAAAAGATATATACAACAAATTCTGAACCAGTGCGAAAATAATAAAACGAAGGCTGCTCGTGTACTGAATGTGTCTTTAAGAAGTCTATATTATAAAATAGATAAATATGGGTTAATTTAGGGTGCAATTTATTGCATATATTTATGGTGTTGCAAAAATATGCATGCAAAAAATTGCAAAACAATGATTGTACATTTAAAAATCACAATTTAAGAATGAATGCTGCAAAAAGCAAGTGAGACATTTTGTCGAAACTTGCTTTTTTCCTATGCTTTTAGAGGGATTGTTAATTTATAAATAAACAGGTCATAATTTTTGAATGATTATAGTATGGCATGACAATTGCTATATATAGTACATGAGAATTTATTTTTATATTTAATGAAACAAGAAACTAATAATTTTACTCTAAAATGAAGAATAATACATCAACGATAAATATTAAGGAGTGTTTTGAGATGCAAAGGGAAAACCTGCTGGTAATCAATCCGGGTTCCACGTCGACCAAAGTTGCGGTATTTAGGAATATGGAAAACATTTTACAGAAAAACCTTAACCATTCAACTGAAGAGTTGGCAAAGTATGAAAAAATCACTGATCAGTTTCAATATAGACAAGAAATGATATTGGAATGGTTGAAGGAAGAAAAGATTGAAGTGGAAAGTCTTGCAGCAGTAGTTGGTAGAGGCGGTCTGTTAAAACCTATGCCAGGTGGTACATACAAGGTTACAGATGCGATGATAGAAGATTTAAAAATTGGCGTACAAGGCGAGCATGCTTCTAACCTAGGCGGAATCATAGCCAAGGGAATAGCTGATAGCCAAGGGATTCCTTCCTTTATAGTAGACCCTGTTGCAGTGGACGAGTTTGAAGATATAGCTAGAGTTTCCGGTTTGCCTGAACTTCCAAGAAGGTCTTTGGTACATGCATTGAATACCAAGGCTGTTGCTCGTAGAGCAGCCAAAGACATGGGCAAGACTTTGGAAGAAGTTAATTTTATAGTAGCTCATTTGGGTGGTGGAATTTCAATTTCCCCTGTAGAAAAGGGCAGAATAATCGATACGAACAATGCAAATGATGCAGGTCCTTTTTCTCCAGAGAGAGCCGGTACTGTTCCAGTAGGCGCACTTATTAAGCTTTGCTATTCAGGAAAGTATACGCAGGCAGAGATAAAGAAAATGACTGTTGGCAAGGCTGGTTTTGTAGGATATCTAGGTACGAATGATGCAAGAGATGTAATAAAAATGATTGAAAATGGCGACAAAAAAGCTGAGCTGGTATTTGACGCTATGACATATCAAATTGCTAAGGAAATTGGCGCAGTTGCTACAGTATTAAGCGGCAAGGTGGATGCAATACTTTTAACAGGCGGAATTGCATATTCAAACCTTTTGTGTGAGAAAATATCCAAGAGAGTACAATTCATTGCACCAGTGAAGTTATATCCAGGTGAAGATGAAATGCTCGCCTTGGCTGAAGGTAGTCAAAGAGTATTAAATGGTGAAGAAGAAGCCAAAATTTATGAAAATGAGGTGAAGTAACTTGATAACAGCTTTTGACCAAATATTGAAGGCAGCAAGAGAAAAAGGTCCAAAGGTAATTGCAGTTGCTGTAGCACAAGATGTTGAAGTACTAAGTGCAATTAACAGTGCCAAAGACTTGGGAATAGCAGATGCAATATTAGTTGGAGATGAGAATGAAATACTGGCTGCAGCAGGAAAGTGTGGAGTTGAACTAGCAAAGTTTGAGATTATCCACATTGCTGATAAAGCAGAGGCATGTTTAAAGGCAGTAGAGCTAGTTTCTTCTGGCAGAGCACAGCTTCTGATGAAGGGCTTAGTAGATACTTCAGTAATATTAAAGGCAGTACTAGATGAAAAGATAGGACTTAGAACAGGTAATGTACTGTCTCACGTGGCTGTATTCGATGTAAATGGTTATAATAGATTGTTTTACGTAACAGATGCAGCGATGAACCTTGCACCTAGCTTGGTGCAAAAGAAGCAAATCATAGAAAATGCAGTACAGGTTGCTCAAGCGTTGGGAAATGAAACTCCAAAGGTTGGCGTACTGGCTGCAGTTGAGAAGGTAAATCCAAAGATGCAGGCAACTGTAGATGCGGCTGAACTTGTAGCTATGAATGAAAGAGGAGAAATCAAGAACTGTATCGTAGCAGGACCTTTTGCTCTTGATAATGCGATTTCTATAGAAGCAGCAAAGCACAAGGGAATGGATCATCCAGTAGCTGGTCTTGCAGACATATTGATGGTACCAACAATTGAAGCGGGAAACATGCTTTACAAGGCTATGGTATTCTTTGCTAAGGCAAAGAACGCTGGTATTATTGTAGGCGCGAAAGCTCCAGTTGTTTTGACTTCAAGAGCTGATTCAGACGAAGCAAAGTTAAATTCCATCGCTATAGGCGTATTAATGGCAAGCAAATAATATATTCTGGAGGAGAAAAATGCAGGAAGTATTTAGATTATTAATCATAAACCCAGGTTCCACATCAACAAAGATAGCTATATTCGATAACGAAAAGCCGGTAATGGAGACAACTCTTAGACATACTGATCAAGAGCTTGCACCATATAATACTGTTGCTGATCAATTTGAATTTAGAAAGAATGTAATATTAGATACATTAAATGCAAACGGCATAAACATCACTAAGCTTAGTGCTGTAGTAGGCAGAGGCGGACTTCTTAGACCAATGGAAGGCGGCACCTACAATGTTAACGAAGTAATGCTTAACGACATAAGAATAGCTGCAATGGGGCAGCATGCATCTAATCTAGGTGCGTTCATTGCACACGAAATAGCAGGACAACTAAATATTCCATCCTTCATAGTTGATCCAGTAGTTGTAGACGAAATGGATGAAATAGCTAGAATTTCGGGCATGCCGGAATTAGAAAGAATAAGTATATTCCATGCACTTAATCAAAAGGCAGTAGCAAGAAGAGCTGCTAAGGATTTGGGCAAGGCTTATGATGAGTTGAACCTAATAGTGGCTCACTTAGGCGGCGGAATATCCGTTGGTGCACATAAAAATGGCAGAGTTATTGATGTAAACAATGCACTAGATGGAGAAGGCCCATTCTCACCAGAAAGAACAGGAACTTTACCTGTAAGCGGACTGATAAAGCTTTGTTACTCAGGTAAATACACAATAGATGAACTAAAGAAGAAAATAGTTGGTAAGGGCGGTTTGGTTGCTTACCTAGGAACAAATGATGGCAGAGAAGTAGAAGCTATGATTAAGAGCGGCAACAAAGAAGCAGAGCTTGTTTATAAAGCAATGGCTTATCAGGTTGCAAAGGAAATAGGAGCTTGCGCTGCAGTGCTTGAGGGCAAGGTTGATGCAGTCATTATGACAGGCGGACTTGCTTACGACAAGACACTTGTTGGCTGGATTAAGGAAAGAGTTGAATTCATCAGTGATGTAAAGGTTTACCCTGGAGAAGATGAAATGATCGCTCTAGCTGAAGGTGGATTAAGAGTACTTAGAGGTGAAGAGCAAGCCAGGGAATATAAATAAAGGAAATAACACAGCAATACCAACTTTATGTAAATGTTGTCTATGGTACCCAAAGGTATCTAAACAATATAGCATAGATAAGGGTTTACTGAGTTATTAGGTGATTTTCTCATGTTTGATGAAAGAAGAATTAGGATAATAACCGGACACTATGGCAGCGGCAAAACAGAGTTTGCAGTTAACTACACCTTTGGATTGGCAGCAGCAGGCTTTAAAACTGCAATTGTTGATTTAGACATAGTGAATCCATATTTTAGATCGAGACAAATAGAGCCTCTTTTTGAGGAAAAAGGAATTAGAGTAATATCCTCGTCAATCAAGGGCTTATCAGGTGATATACCTGCTCTGTCCCCTGAGATAAATACAGTTTTTCATGATAAATCCTATCAGGCAGTGCTTGATGTTGGAGGGGACAAGGTAGGAGCAACAGCATTAGGCAGATATCATGAGAGTCTGGACCGTGAGCCGTACGATATGCTATTTGTGCTTAACGCCAATCGAAGCTTTACTCAAGATTTGGACGGCGCTATAAACTATATAAGAGAAATCGAGCATGGCTCAAGGCAAAAAGTTACAGCATTGGTTAACAACACGCATCTATGTGGCGAAACCACTATTGACGAAATCATGAAGGGTCAAGTGTTGTGTGAGAAGGTATCAGATGCTTTGGGACTACCCATAAAATATGTTGTAGCTCATAAGTCTTTGGTACCGAAGTTACCACAAAACCTCAAAGGTGAGGTTTTCCCCATAGATATTTACATGAAGAAACCATGGGAATAAGAAAACAAAATTAAGGAGGTTAACAAATGGCAGGAAGAGTTAAGTTTGATGAAAACAAGTGTAAGGGTTGTGAACTCTGTACAACGGTTTGTCCAGTAAAGATAGTTGTAATGGACAAAGAAAGAATCAATGTTAAGGGTTATCATCCAGCAACAGTTAAGGAAATGGACAAATGCACAGCTTGCGGTTCATGTGCAAAGATATGTCCAGATGTAGTTATTGGAGTAGAGAGATTATAGTCTTATTAAATTTATTAGGGAGGTTAAACATTAATGGCGAAGGAATTATGGAAGGGTAATGAAGCTATTGCAGAGGCAGCTATAAAAGCTGGTTGCAGATACTTCTTCGGTTATCCTATTACACCACAAAATGAAATACCAGAATATATGTCACTTAGATTGCCACAAGAAGGCGGAGTATTCTTACAAGCTGAATCAGAGGTTGCAGCAATAAATATGGTTTATGGTGGAGCAGGTTCAGGTGCAAGAGTTATGACATCCTCATCCAGCCCTGGAATAAGTTTAAAAGCAGAAGGTATATCCTATATCGCTGGTGCTGAGCTGCCATGCGTTATAGTTAACATAGTTAGAGGCGGCCCAGGTCTTGGTGGTATTCAGCCTGCACAGTCAGACTATTACCAAGCAACAAAAGGCGGCGGACATGGAGATTACAGACTGATCGTAATCGCTCCAAGTTCAGTACAAGAAGCAGTTGACTTGACACAAGAAGCTTTTGATATGGCTGACCAATACAGAATCCCAGTAATGATTATGGGTGATGGTATGATCGGTCAAATGATGGAGCCAGTTGAATTTAGACCTGTAGCAAAGAGAACTCTTCCAGAGAAGACTTGGGCTACAGTTGGTACAGCAGGAAAGAGAGAACCAAATATCATAAACTCACTTTTCATTGATCCACAGGAATGTGAAAACCACAACATAAAGCTGTTCAAGAAGTACGATGAAATCACTGCAAATGAAACAAGAGTAGAAAACTACAATGTTGAAGGTGCAGAAATTGTATTCGTAGCTTATGGAACAACAGCTAGAATCGTTAGAAATGCGATCAACAAGCTAGCAGAAGAAGGTATAAAGGCTGGTATGATCAGACCAATTACATTATGGCCATTCCCAACTGAAGCTATTGAAGCTGCTGCTAACCAAGCAAGCGTAAAGGCTTTCATATCAGTTGAAATGAGTATGGGTCAAATGATAGATGATGTTAAAATTGCTTCAAACGGCAAGAAGCCAGTGCACTTCTATGGCAGAACAGGCGGTATGATTCCAACACCTGCAGCGATAGTTGAGCATGCGAAGAAGGTATTAGGGGGTGCAAAATAATGGCTGTAGTATTTGAAAAGACAAAAGGCTTAACAGATAAACCTATGCATTACTGTCCAGGTTGTACCCATGGTATAATCCATAGACTTGTTGCAGAAGTATTGGAAGAATTAGATCTAGTAGATAAATCAATAGGGGTTGCTCCAGTTGGTTGCGCAGTATTCTGCTATGATTATTTCAACTGTGATATGCAGCAAGCATCACACGGAAGAGCTCCAGCAGTTGCTTCCGGTATAAAGAGAGTAAATCCTGACAAGACAGTTTTCACATATCAAGGTGACGGTGATTTAGCATCCATTGGTGCTGCAGAAATCGTTCACGCTGCTATGAGAGGCGAAAAGTTCACTACAATATTCGTTAACAACGCAATATACGGTATGACAGGCGGCCAAATGGCTCCAACAACACTAGTTGGTCAAAAAGCAACTACAGCTCCTCTTGGAAGAGATGAGAATCATGCAGGTATGCCACTAAGAGTTAGTGAAATGCTTGCAACAATTCCTAAGGCAGTATTTGTTGAGAGAGTATCCGTACATGACGTTAAGCATATTAATCAAGCGAAGAAAGCAATCAAGAAGGCTTTCCAAATACAAATGGAAGGCAAGGGCTTTACAATAGTTGAAGTTCTTTCAACTTGCCCAACAAACTGGGGTAAGACTCCTGTTGAATCATTGAAATGGCTGCAAGAAAACATGATGCCATACTTCCCATTGGGTAACTTTAGA
>JARBUB010000106.1 GCA_029239905.1 Clostridia bacterium | reverse complement strand
ACAGAAAAAATCATCGCTCCCCATATCGGATAAAAATTTCCCAGCATGCCTGCAGCAATACCTGCCAAGGATGCATGAGATAGTGTATCTCCTATCATGGATAGTCTTCTCAAAACAACAAATGTACCAATGATAGGACAGATTATTGAAATTAATATGCCCGCCACAAAAGCTCTTTGCATAAAATCATATTGCAGCATTTCCACCTTTACTTCCTCCTATCCCATCTTTAGTGATTATGTCTTAGGGGTGCTACCTCGTGGCCATATAGTTCATTTAACCCCGCCATATCAATTCCACAATCATGTTCATGCGCCTTACCCTTTGAGAGACATATAACCCTGCTAATATTTTTACTTACTGCCCCGATGTCATGTGTTACCATAACAATCGTAATATTTTTATTCTTGTTCAGCTCCTCCATCAGTGCATAAAATTCCTTTTCAGAGTTTGCATCTATACCCGATGTCGGTTCATCCATAAACAAAATCTCCGGCGAGCTGACCAATGCCTTTGCAATAAATACCCTTTGCTGCTGCCCGCCTGATAGCTTTCCTACCATTCTATCCTTAAAGTCCAGCATTCCCACTAAATCCAAGGATTCATGGACCTTTTCAATGTGCTTTTTATTGATTCTGCCCATCAAACCTATCCTAGAATATAGATTTGATTTAACAATTTCTTCTACGGTAGCTGGAAATCCCTGATTGAAGGAAGTTGCATTTTGTGGCACATAGCCAATTCTTCCCCATTCCTTGAATTTGCTGATATCCTTACCAAACAGTATGACACTCCCCTGTCTTGGCTTCATTAAACCTGTGCAAATTTTCATTAATGTACTTTTCCCAGAACCATTGGGACCAACAATGGCCATAAAGTCTCCTGAATAGATTTTTAAAGAAGCATCTTCTAATATGCTTCTTCCTTCATAACCAAAGTTTATATTTTTTGCTTCTATAATTGGATTACTCATTATCGCTCAACGCCTTCTTAAGATTTTCTAAATTCTCATACATGATTGTTATATAATTTCTGCCCTGCTTTATCTGATCTTCAGTTATCCCCTGACCGTCATTTAATACCAAAGTTTCCGCTCCGACCTCATTGGCTAAGGTTTCTGACAGCTTAGGACTTACAAGACTTTCAAAGAAAATATATTTAATATTGTTTTCCCTGCATATTTGCACTAATTCTGCCAGTTTTGCTGGGCTAGGTTCTGCTTGAGGTGTTACACCTCTTATCGGAAGCTGCGTCAAACCATAATCCTTTGCAAGATATTCAAAAGCTGAGTGAGAAACAATAAATACCTTGCTTTTGAAGCCTGCTACAGCCTGTCTATAATCACCATCCAGCTTATCAAGTTCTTCTGCCAGCATATTATAGTTTGAATTGTAATACTCTTGATTAGCTCCGTCAACCTCAATCAATGCATTTAGAACACTTTGAGCCTGCTGCTTGTACTTAGCGGGACTAACCCAAACATGAGGATCATACGCTAAGTCTTCGCCCTCGTGATCTTCTTCTTCATTTTTTTCATCAAAAGGAATCAGCTCCAAGCCAGTACTGGTATTTACAGTTTTTACTCCTGCCTTTTGTAAGGAAGGTAAGAAGTCCTCCAACCATGCCTCCATGCCTGCGCCATTGTAAATCAGCATGTCTGATTCTTGTAGCCCTGCCAAGGTTTTAGGTTTAGGCTCCCAGTCGTGGGGTTCTACTCCCGCAGGCACCAAGCTAATAACTTGGGCTTTATCACCCGCAATCCGTGTAGCTAAAAACTGCATAGGGTAAAAGCTTGTATATATTGTTAGGCCGCTTTGTTCAGCTGGCTTTTCGGTGGTTCTGCTGCATGCTGCAAGCCCCATAATAAGCACGGCAACCATCATTATTGATACTAATTTTTTCATTCCGCGTCTCCTCCATTTGCAAACCATTTGCATTTATATTGTATAATATTGACGCTTTCCATGTCAAATATACATAAAAAAAGTCACCTGATGAAAAACATCTTAGAATGTTATTCATCAGGTGATCTTACTATTTACCCAAATAATTCATTGGATTCGCGTGTTGTCCATTTACTCTAACTTCAAAGTGCAGATGAGGACCTGTAGAAAGTCCTGTACTGCCTATCTTGGCAATGTTCTGTCCTCTTTTCACCTTGTCCCCAACCTTTGCAAGCAGCTTGGAGTTATGTGCATACAGTGTAGATATCTTTCCTCCATGGTCGATAATTACTGTATAGCCATAGCCCCCATAATAACCAGAAAAGATAACTGTGCCATCATTTCCGGCTAATACTGCCGAACCGGATGTGGCCCCTATATCAATGCCGGTATGAAGCTTCTTTGTCTTCAAAATGGGGTGTATTCTATATCCATAAGGAGATGTGATTCTTGTGCTGGAAGGCACGGGCCATCCTATTTTACCACCCGCGTATTTATCTTTTGATTGAGCTGCGATAATTTTTCTTTCAAATTCCTTGGATTCCTCAAGCAATTTATCTTCCTGCTTATTAAGCTCTTTTAAATCTTTCACTAACTCATTTAATACCTTTTTTCTATCTTCCTTTGCAGATGCAACCTCATCCTTTTTGTTACCGATTTCTTGCTTTAGCTTTTCCTTTTTATCCAATTCACTTTGAAGCTGGGCCTTTTGTTCTGCTATATTATCTCGATGAGACTTCATGTTTTTTAATAAAGTCACATCATAGTTCATTATTTTCTTTAAATAATCCATTCTTGAAATAAAATCGCTGAAGCTGGTTGAATCAAGTATAACAGCCAGATATCCGACAGAACCTGTCTCATACATAACTCTCACTCTCTTCTTTAATGTATCCTTTTGACCATCTGCATTTTGAGAAGCTCGCTCCAAATCTCTCTTTGTAATAACTATTTGAGATTCCAATCCGTCCAGCTGCTCTTCAACGCTATCCAGTTCCTGCTCTGCCTTATGCAGTTTACCGTCCAGTTCTTCGACCTGCTTTGATACGGTTTTTTTCTGAGACTGAGTTTGATTAATAGCCTTTTGCGTTTGCTTTAGCTGTTTCTCCGTTTCCTCCAGTTTCTTCTTCCAGGCATCTACAGTTGTGTCTGCAAAAACAGTAACAGAAGATGCAAATAGACAAACCAGAAGTATTGCAATAATCCTTTTTGTCGTTTTCATACAGACACCTCCTAAACCTTGATAAACTTTCTAACTGATAGGAAACTACCAACTACCCCTATTAGTAAACCGATTGTTCCCAACAGCAATGTCAAACTGCTGATTAATGCCTTAAAGGGCATTAAAGTCACTGATAAAAGTCCTAGCATTTGATTCTGGATAAGATTGCTGCAGTAATAATATCCTGCACCTACAACCAATGTAGTGATTAAGCTTCCCAGCAATCCGAGGAGCATTCCTTCTACTATAAAAGGCCCCCGTACAAACCAATCGGTGGCACCAACATATTTCATAATGTTAATTTCCCTGCGTCTTGCATATACCGTAAGCTTAATTGTGTTTGATATGATAAACACTGATATAAACACCAAAATAGTGATGATGATCAAGCTGCTGATTCTTAAAATATAAGTCGCCTTGAGAAGCTTGTCCAGCTCCTCTTTACCATAAACAACCCTCTCTATGTTTGAGATAGATGCTAACGCCAAGGCAACTGTATCAGCTTTTGACGGATCAGTCAAAGTGACCTTAAAGCTGTCCGGCAATGGGTTTTCACCTTCTAACCCCTCCAGCAAATAAGCGTTGTCTCCCCATTTATCATTTAAATCCTTTAAAGCTTGTGCTTTGGATACAAACTGTACATCCTTGACTGCAGAAACTGTTTTTATCTCTTTGCTCATAGAACTGACTATGGTTTCACTTAAATCATCCTTTAAATACACCATCATCTCTATCTGAGATTCCAGCTTAGATGCTGCATAATCTACATTCATTACTATTATGAAAAATATTGCTATTACAAGTAATGCAGCGATAACAGAACTGATTGAGGCAGTACTCATGGTTTTGTTTTTGTGAAGGTTGCCAAAGCCTTCCTTTATAAAAAACTTAGTGGTTCTGATTTTCACTGAAATATCCACCTCGCCTTTCATCTCTGATAATATTTCCATCACTTATTTCAACGACTCTTTTTTTCATTCTATCAACTATTGTCAAGTCGTGAGTTGCCATAAGTACTGTAGTTCCCTTTTGATTAATTTCATTAAACAGCTTCATGATCTCCCATGACATTTCCGGATCCAAATTACCCGTAGGCTCGTCAGCAACTAAAATAGAAGGACTATTAACCATAGCTCTTGCTATTGAAACTCTCTGCTGCTCCCCACCTGATAACTGGTTTGGGTATTGTTTAGACTTTTTGCTTAAGCCTACCATACTAAGCATCATTGGCACATGCCTCCGAATTTCCTTTTGAGAAGCTTCCACTACTTCCATGGCAAAAGCCACATTCTCATAAACCGTCTTATCCTGCAGCAATCTGAAATCTTGGAATACCACGCCCATTTTTCTTCTCAAAATAGGTATTTGGCTTCTTTTTAACTTGGCAACATCTTTATCATCTATAAGAAGCTTTCCGGAATCAAGTTCCAGCTCCTTCATCATTAGCTTTATAATAGTTGATTTCCCTGCTCCGCTAGTACCTACAAGAAAAACAAACTCCCCATTTTCTATGTCAAGGCTTACATCATTCAACGCTACATGTCCATTTGCAAACTTCTTGTTCACGTTTTTAAGCTGAATCAAACAATCACTTCCCTTCAGGTTTTACAAATACAAAGTTCTCTTAAAAATTTGCATGATATTATTGCTATTCTACAAAAAAAAACAAAATCCTCTACAAATGAAAGGATTTTGTTGTGTATTGGCGATTTATTACAGCAATGCTAAATACTAGACCCATTTTTTCTCAAGCAAATAATTCTATGAACTATTATCGCTATAGAAGCACAAGCTATTCCCACGCTCCAGCCAGTAACTACATCGCTGAAATAATGAACATTCAGATAAACGCGGCTTATGCCCACAAGTAAGCCATAGGGCAGCAGTACTAGAGTTGCACCTACTTTAAGTTTTTTATTATTGGAGTATATCCAAATAAAGTATAAGGTCAATAGCACAAGCGCCATAAAATTCATGGAGTGTCCACTGGGAAGGCTAAAAGAGTTGTTGTGGTTGTATCCGCTTATATCAACCAAATGTTGACTTGCATCTATTCTAGGTCTATGCAGAAGCTGCTTCAAAAATTCGTTCAATCGCCATACCCCCAGCATACAAGCAGCGACAATGATTCCTTCACTGCGTTTCCTGTAAATTACCAAGGACAATACAACTACTGCAGCAGCAATAATAACTGGTATCGTTTCGCCTGTGGCAGTTATAGCTCTAAATACAGTCGTCAGCCAGGATGTTCTAGCACCTTTGACGAAGTCTTGCATCGCAGCATCCATCGCCCAATGTCCATAGGAATAGTAATGCCAAATCATGTAAGACGCCAAAGTCGTCGCCGCCGCCAACAAATATATTGCGCTGCGTAATAGTATTGAACCATTATCCTGCCGATTCAACTTACTATAAAACTTTATTTTATTTATTTTTAATTTCTCATTTAATTGATTCAAAAAAATCCACTCCAAATCATAATATATAAATGGGGCAAATATTTAGTGCAAAACATACTATAATCATAAGTTATAATTGGCAAGAAATCAATATAAAGGCTATGGTTATTGCTGCAAAATTGGTATAAAACCGCAGGAGTAAAAAGCTTTCCGAAGCATAAACTAATTATGAAATGCATAATAAAAAGCAAATTAAGCTTTCTATGCATTGGCAATTTATTAACAATTATTGTTAAATAAAATTAAATCAGTTATAATACCCATACGGGGTATCCCTAATGGAGGTGTTATTCATGGAAGTTTTATTAACAGATAAAGCAAAAGAAGAACTCAAAAAACAACAGGCTAAGAACTATCGAATTGATGTAGTCAGTAATGGCTGAGCAGGTCCGGTATTCGGATTGGTTCAGGGTGAACCAACAGCAGAAGACATCGTAATTCGTGTGGAGGATCTTAATTTTGCAGTAGAGGATTATTATCAAGAGGTTTTTAGTAAATTTGATATTGATTACAGCAATAGCCTTCTTAGAAAAGGCTTTGTAGTATATCCCGAGGGACAACGCAATCGCAGCTGTTAACAGATATGGCAGAGCCTACACGGCTCTGCCATACTTTTTTTCTATCCATTTGTCCTCAAATGTTCTCAACCACAGCATGAATACACTAGATATCATTGCCAAAGCAAAGCATAATATCCATAGCTTAGTAAGTCCATAGGCTTCAATATAAACGCCGAAAAACTTTGGTCCAAACATGGCTCCGATGCCGGTTACCAATGGAATGATTGCATTAAACCTTCCTCTGTGGTTCATAGGAGAGTGGTTTGCAACATATATCCCCGCATTCGTTACCTCTAATATCTCACCTACAGTAAATATAAAGCCCGAAAGCAGAAACAGCCAATAGTTCTCAATAAATCCAAGCATTCCAAAACCTACTGCATAGAACACTCCCGCTAATGCCATGTTGACAACTGTTCTATTTTTACCAGTTAATTTGATTGCAGGTAATGTACAGGTTATAACGACCAATCCCGTAAAGGCCATTAAATCCCCATAGCTTGTAGGTCCAGCTATTTCTCCAAAGGTTTTTGACATTTGCAGTGGAATTGCAAAGCCGATTGTTGCGTATACCAATTGATTTATCGTTCTTCCCACTAAGAAAAGCATAAGTGTCGGACGCTTGAATAATGCGGTCAATACACTAGTTGATTCTGCAGCTTCGTCGTCATTTTGTTCCATGCTGACTTCAATTTGCTCCTTAGTTGGCACCGTTTCTTGAACAAGGAAGCCTACCATCAATATTGTGATTACTATTGCTACAGCGTTACCAAGGAATAGCAGATCTGAGTTATAGTTATAAAGCTGTCCTGCTATTTTGGGTCCTACAGCAAACCCCAGATTTATACCTAAGTATAATAGTGAAAATGCTTGCTTCCTATTGTCCTTATTGGTCAAATCTGTAACCATAGCTGAGTTTGCAGGTTGTGCTGCCCCATTAAACATACTGGCGGCAGATAGTAAAAAAGGTATTATGATTGAATTTCCTAAAAAAGCACATGAAAAATAAAATATTGCTGCAATCCCTTGAAAGGTAAGCATAAGCTTTTTTCTTCCATAGTGATCTGCCAGCTTACCGCCTATAAGTGAACCGACCATAGACATAATAGATGCCAATATAAAGAAATCAGCAGCCCTGCTAGGTGATAATCCAATCTTCTGTGTTAGAAAAAAGGTTAGAAAGGGGTATATAAAGTTGCCCGTTGCATTTACGATACGTACTATAAATAATACCCATATAGGTTTAGGAAGCTTTCCATAGTCCCCTGACAAGAATTTTATTCTTTCTATTAACTTCATATTTCAGCCCCCTCTAATTATATATACATATAATTTTACTACATCTTAAACAAAAAAAGCTACTAAAGTATTTGTATTAGTAAAAATACTTTAGTAACACTGGAATTTTGCTCATAATTATAGAGTAGACTGCTGCCTACCCCAATTTATCGCCCTTTTTTACTTTTCTTTCCGGTTGAATCAATACAACCCCTTGCTCTGAGTAAGTCCCCAGTATAAGCACCTCTGATATAAAATCTGCTATTTGTCTTGGCGGAAAATTAACTACGCCCATCACTTGCTTTCCTGTCAGTTCTTCACTTCCGTAGCATTCTGTGATTTGTGCACTAGATCTTTTGATTCCAATTTCCTCACCAAAATCCACCCACAGCTTATATGCAGGTTTTTTAGCTTTCTCAAAAACTTCTGCCTTAACTATCTCTCCCACTCTTATGTCCAGTTTAAGAAAATCCTCAAAAACAGCCATTTCATCACTCCTGTTTATTCCTAAATTCAATTACATTAGAAGGCTTGGAAATATGCTCGTGATTTTTAACATGCTCCATGCAATATTCATAGTCTCCCTCACACTTATCACAATACCTAAATTCCAGTGCCGGATCATCCTTCTCAGTTTTACCGCAGATAGTACATTTATGATATGTAAGGTCCTTGGGTATCTCGCGTCTAAACCGTTGTCTGTTTTGATGCACTTGTCTGTTGCCCTTTGCTCCTGACAAGATATCAGGTCCAAAGAAAATAAAGAAATTGATGATTGATATAATTGCAGTTAACTTACTAGACATACTCCCAACTAAAATTGTAAAAGCAATAAAAGCCCAATCAATCAGTGCCAAATACTTCACCTTAACAGGAAGTACAAAGAATATCAACAATTCATAGTTCGGATATATCCTTGCAAATGCTAGAAATAAGGATAAATTTATATAAATAGGAGTTACTGCTACATTAAATATAAACGATACTGCAATGGTGGCTAATATACCCAAGAAATAATAAGCATTGAACTTAAAAGTACCCCACTCGCTTTCTAAAGCACCTCCCACCATATAGTAGAAATATAGTGTGAAAAATACCCACATCAAGCTAAAGCTAGGTGGTATAGCAAGAAAGGTTACAAGCCTCCATATTTCTCCCCTTAAAACCAATTGCGGTATCAGTACCATTTTGGAATAAAGGATTCCTGTTTGTAAAACATATAGATCAAGATATATTAGCACAAACGCAACTGCATTCAGCATAACAATATATGTCATAAGGTTTCTGATTGCAAACCTTCCTAATACTCTTTCCAATTTGTTAAGCCATTTCATTCTAAATTCCTCTCTTTCGCGCAAAGTTAATTGCACTTGCCTGCTATGTTGAAGAATCAACTTGTATATAGTCTTACTTCTTTTTCCAATAAATATTATTTTAGCACAACAAGCTGAAAGATTAAAGGGTTAACATAGAAAATGGAGGCTTCAGATATCTGCTACAGTTTTATGTACATCTTACCCAATCTATTTGTTACGTTTACTGGAAATTCAGCCTTAATAACTTCTCCAGCGCCCTTGTTGTACCAAAGACTGAGTATATATTTTCCCGGCGTCACATATTTTGCTCTGCCATTTTCCTTATAAAAAGGCAGCATATAAAAGTCACAAGACAATTCACGCCCCGGCTCCAGCATACCATCCAAAACCAT